>JAPOYZ010000265.1 GCA_026706325.1 Candidatus Aminicenantota bacterium | reverse complement strand
CGCCTATCATACTGATTTAGAAACAGTTGGACCGACTATCCGAAGTGAAGTTCCGGTTAGCACACGTACAGTTCGAAACCATTCACCCTTTTCTCGACGGCAACGGACGCGTGGGAAGGCTGCTTATCACTTTGCTCCTGTACCACGGTGGCGTGCTCCATGATCCGCTCCTCTATCTGAGCCTGTACTTCAGACAGCACCGGAACACTTACTACGATCTGCTGAGCACCGTCCGCCAAACGGGAGACTGGGAGGCGTGGCTGGCCTTTTTCCTTGAAGGAGTGAAGCTGACGGCCGAGGCCGCGGTCTCGACCGTCCAACGCCTCTCCCGCACGTTTCAGAATGACCGAGATCGTATCGAATCAGCCGCGGGGCGGCGGACCGGTTCGGCGTTGCGGGTGCACAATGCACTCAAGTCAAAGCCGATCCTGTCGCTTCCAGCAGCGGTCCGAGAAACCAAGCTGTCCTTTCACACGACCGACGCGGCCATGGATCTACTTGTCTCAGAGGGTATTGCGAAAGAGATCACGGGCAAGCGCCGAGGCCGGCTGTATGCTTACGAGCGGTATCTTGCCATCCTCGGCGAAGGAGCCGGGGCGCCGTGATGCCACGACAGTTCGTCGAGGCATTGCGCGGGCTGAGTCTCGAGACCACCTTCAACCCGTATTCGGAGCGGTGCGTCCGATACGACCGCAACGACGCGCCGCAGCTTCGGTCTGCGACGCTGCGTTCCATGCTGGAGACAGCGGCGAAACGGGAAGTCGATTCCCTCTGGATCGGACGGGACCCCGGTCATCGGGGCGGGCGGCGGACGGGACTCGCCTTTACCGACGACGTCCACCTGCACGAGCACGCCGAACGCTGGGGCCTCTCGATAAGGCGGCCGACAAGGGGGGAGAGAGTCTCTGAGCAAACCGCCACCGTCATCTGGAGTGCTCTCTCGCGAATCGAGTCATCGGTCTTCCTGTGGAATGTCTTCCCCCTGCATCCGCACCAACCGGGAAACCCCTTCAGCAACCGGCCCCATAACGCGCAAGAGCGCAGAATCGGCGAGGAGTTTCTCGACGGACTCATCCAACTCCTCCAACCCCGCCGGCTGGTCGCCATCGGCAACGACGCGGCGAAAACCGCACGCCGCTTGGCCGATCGGAGGACGGTCATTCAAGTGCGGCACCCGAGCCACGGAGGGCGAGCGAAATTTCTGGCCCAGATCGGCGAGTCGCACTGGCGATGAAATCGAGGTTTCAACCTAAACCCAGACTTAACCCTTTGACTTTGCGAGATACGCATCTTTTCGTACACTCGCATTGTCAGTTCAAGTCTTGCAGGAGTTCTATGTTCAGTCCACCCGACCCTCACGTCCGGGAGCACTGACGCACGATGAGGCGGTGGCATTTGCAGAATCTCTGCAGCGATTCCCGGTTCAGGCAAACACCCTCGACGTCATGTGGGCGGCGTTCATCATGCGAGCTCGGTTCGGCCTGTCCTATTGGGACAGCTCCATCATTGCGGCAGCGCATTTGCGGGGATGCCGAATCGTATATTCCGAAGACCTGAGCACCGATCAGGATTATGACGGGGTACGCGTGATCAATCCGTTCGCTCATTTACGAATGTAAACCGGCTTTCCGCTGCCCCTGTACGAGATCGCGAGGAATCCTTCCTCAGGTCAGATGACAGTGAATTCCTGGAAAAAAGGAGAATCGGGAGTTGGTGCCGGGAATAGCGGTTCTCTCGCCGCCTGCCTACCGAGGGAATATCGGGCTGAGGAGCAATGGGAGAATGGGGGACAGGAATGTCCTCCTCCCAATGCCCCATGAAACTGCAGCGAGAATAGGTCGCCGCCGCGGATGGGACGCCGTGTGGCCGCTCGCGCTCGCCGATGCCGGAGGTAAACAATGAACGGGGATATGGATCTTTCCTTGAACACCAAGGCGATCCTGCTATTGACTGCACCCCTCATCGCAGGTGGGATCAGGGGTGGAGTGAAACCCCTTACAGCGGGTGAGTACAACAAGCTCGCTGGCCGCCTCCATGCTCTTGGAGTCCAACCGGCGGACCTGTTGAAGAGCCACTCGGACTCTCTCTTGGACAACTGTAGCTCCGTGGCGGACACGTCTCGCCTCACGGCGCTGACAGGCCGGGGATTCGCGCTGGCCCAAGCCGTCCGAAGATGGCAGGCAAGAGCGATCTGGGTGGTTAGCCGTGCCGACGGCGAATACCCGCGAATGCTCAAAGAGCAGGTGATCTACGCCTTGGCCAATGCCGCCTTGGTGGCCCATGCAGTCGTCAACAAGGGAGGAACCTGGGCGGGGGCCGTCGAGCAACTGAGGAAATACTCCACGCCGGTTCACGTGCCCTCACGTGGGGATGCACATGACGCGCTGAGAGAGTTGCAGCGCCAAGGGGCGAAATCTTGGCCGAATCCGACAGATCCGGACGGATTCAAAAAGGTTCTCGACAGTACGGATACGATGGTCCGCCCTTACCAACTCAAGCTTTCTTCTACCCGGCTGGCGACAGATCCTCACTTGGTTTCGGAACCGGCATCGTCAATCGGGGAGGAATGACTCCCGACATAAGCCGGCGCCGTCAGGAATTTCGGATCGATAGGGAGTCTCCAGGAAAGAGTCTTCTAAGAAAAAGATTGGGCGATTTCCAATCGCCCAATCTTTGTCGCCAAGTTGTCACACTGGAGTTCGGCGGTTAGGAAACCGCCGCTCCTTTCCTTTTTCTGCCGGGCGTCCGCCGGCCCGAGCCGGTGGGGAAGCTTCTGAGAAAAAAGGGGCAATTTTCAAACGCCCAGTCTTCGTCGCTAAGTTTGTCACACCGGAGTGCGGCGGTAGGAAAACCGCCGCTCCGCTCCCATCCTTTTTCTAACGGCATTTTCCCGGGCATGGGCCGGTGGGGGAGCTCCTAATGGAACTGCAGCGAGAAGAGGTCGCCGTCGCGGATTTCGATCTTCATTCGCACGGTCTGACCGGCCAGAGCAGACAGATCGGATCCGCCCTTCCACTTGACGGTCCGCTGCAGCTCGTCGCCGAAGATCAGCTTGCAATCGTCCAGGCCGTAGCCCTCCAGGGGATCTCCCCGCTGGTCCTGGATCTCGACCCGGAGGCTCCCCGCGGCCGAGGTGGAGTAGTTCAGCGTGAGCCGGGAGCCTGAGAAGCGGAAGGGCCGGGTCCGGACCGATCCGCCCTCGAAGTTGCCCTGCAGCGAGACGAACCCGTCTTCCCGCAGCACGCCGCGCCGGATCTTGACCGTCTGGGTTCCGTAATTCTCCACGAAGTAAAGGGACATCTCCCCGTCGCCGGTGGGAACCAGCGTGGGGCCCACTTCGATGGCCCTGCCGTGCCAGTTCCGGATGTCCCGTCCGGGACGGATGAAGGCCTCGCGAAAATGGGTGAACGTGATGCCGTCCCGGCTGAACATGAAGACGATGTCAGAGAGTCCGGCGCAACCGTAGATCCAGGTGATGCCCGGCACCTCCATGCTCGAACAATCGGGCGCGTTTGCCCAGGGCTCCATGTAGACATGGGGCCAATCCGGATCGAAAACCCGCTCGGGCATGAACCGCTTGGGAAACATGACCATCAGGTCGGGTCTTCGATAGTACGGAGTGGCGGCGTTCTTGTAGAGATGCTCCTCGGGGGTGCTCCGGTACTGGAGATATTCGGGTTCCGACCAGTTCAGGAAGTCCTTGGAGACGAAGCGCCGGATGTCCCGGATCCTGGGCACCGTGTACTCGGTACCCGAGGGCAATCGGGCCGTGACGTGGTAGAGCTCCTTGCGGACGGTCTTGGAACCGTAAGGCACGCTTCCCCGGCGATACCAGCCGCGGGCATAGATGGCGTAATGCTTCCGCCCCGGATCCCAGAGCCCGATGTTGTGCGAGTCCAGCGCCCCGTCCTCCCAAGGCGGCTGCAGCAGTTTCTGCTCCCGGATCATGCGCCAGCGAAGCCCGTCGGGGGAGACCAGGCCGTAAATGACGGGCCGGTCGTGGCCGGCGCCCGGCTCCTTGCCGGTGCAGATGGACTTGTAGCGCTCGTCCGGCGGAGTCTCCGGGTTGGGATCCTTGAAGATGGCGAGAGTGGAGCAGACACCCCCGGGAATCGGCCAGACCAGGTTGTTTTTCTTGGAGCCCTTGAACTCGATGAGGTTCAGTTCCGGCTTGACCCAGTGGATGCCGTCGGCGCTCTCGGCGTAGGCCCAGAGGTGGGGCCGCGAGGGACCGCCCCCCCGGTACCACATCCGGTAGCGGGAGCCGTCCTTCATGACGCTGGGGTCGTAAAGATAGAGTCCCTCCCAGGGACGATCCAATTGGATGGCCACCTCCGCCGCTCGGGGACGGTGCAACTGCCGGTAAACGCCGTCCAGCGAATCCACCAGCCAGTCGTCCACGAAGAGCTGAAGCTCGGTGCCCACGTCACGCACTTCGCCGTGACCGGCCCCGTGCGCCGAAACGGCCAAAAACAGAG
>JAPOYZ010000344.1 GCA_026706325.1 Candidatus Aminicenantota bacterium | reverse complement strand
CGCGCAGGCCGCGTCCAGGAACCTGACCGGCAAGGAGGATCTGGCCGGACAGTTCGATGCCAAGCTGGTTGAAGCAAAGGAGTCGGTGACACAGGCACGAAGCCAGTTCTCCGAATCCCGGGAACGGCTGCACCGCGCCGCCACGGAGGACAGGGTGATCGAGGAGAAGGCCAGATCCGTCGAGGACTCGCTTTCCAGGTCGGAAGGCCGCCTGGAGTCTCTGGCGTCACGGCTCCACGAAACGGAGACTCAGAAGGCGGACGGGGAGGAGCGCCTGAAGGCACTGACCCTGGAACTGGAGGATCTGGAGAAAACCTTCGAGACCTGTCGAGCGGAGGCCGTTCGGCTGTCGAGTGCCGAGGCCAGCGACCGGCAGGAGTATGAGGAGTACCGCAGCGACCGGCGAAGCCTTGAGGCCCGGCTTCAGGAACTGCGGCAAAAGCAGCAGCACCTGCAGGAGGAGGTTTCCGGCAAGGAGGTCCGGAGGGCCCGATTGGAGACCCACTTGGAGAATCTGGGCCGGCAATGCCGGGAAGACCTCCAGGAACCGCTCGAATCGGTAATGGGGGAGGTGACTCCGGGTGAGGACGACGCCGGAATCTCCGGCCGTTACCGGGAACTCAGGGCCAAGCTGGAGAAATTCGGTCCGGTCAACATGACGGCGCTGGAACAGTACCAGGACAACGAGGAGCGGCACAGCTACCTCAGCCGGCAGAGGGAGGACCTGCAAACGTCCATCGCCGATACGACCAGGGCGATCCAGGAAATCAATCGCCACAGCCGGGCGAAGTTCAAGAAGGCCTTCGACGCCGTCAACACCCACTTTCACGAAACCTTCCGCCAGTTGTTCGACGGCGGAACCAGCGGCATGAAACTGATCGACGAAGAGGACCTGTTGGAGAGCGGCATCGACCTCTTTGCCCAACCGCCCGGCAAGAAGGTGCAGTACCTCTCTCAACTCTCGGGTGGAGAACAGACGCTCACCGGCGTTGCTTTTCTGGTGGCTCTGTTCAGGTACCGTCCCAGCCGGTTCTGCGTCCTGGACGAAGTCGACGCCGCTCTGGACGACACCAACGTGGAGCGGTTCGTCCGCCTGATCCGGGACATGTCCCACGACACCCAGTTCATCCTGGTAAGCCACAACAAGCGGACCATCGAAATGGCCGATTCACTCTACGGGGTCACGATGGAAGAACCCGGAATCTCCCAGGTTTTGGCGGTGCGCCTCACGGAAGCCAAAACCCTGGCCGAGTAGGAGGGGCGGTATTCTTACCGCCCACCGGGAGAGGCGGTTTTCTTACCGCCTCTGGGACAGGCGACATTCCTGTCGCCTGCTCTTCTTGCCCGAAAGTGTACTGAGCGGCGGTAGGAAAACCGCCGCTCCAGTCATCTCTTTTTCCCGATACGGTGCTTCCGGATCTTGGCCGCGAGCGTGTTCCGGTGCACGCCCATCAGCCGGGCCGCGGAACCGATCCTGCCGCCGGTTTCGTCCAGGGCCCGCCGGATGAAGATCTTCTCGAATTGCTCCGCCGCCTCCTGCCAGAGGATCCCCTTGGCCACCAGTTCGTCGACGATCGCTTCCAGCCTGTCCTTGATGGGGATCTGATCGCCGCTGGCCATGAGTCATGTACGAACCGTGGGGGTCCGCCTTTGGGTCCTGCCGAAACGCGGCCGGGAAGGTTTTTTCACGATTTCCTGTCAGCGCCCCGCTGCAGCCAGTACTGGTAGATTCGCTCGTACTCCTTCTGAAACCGCTCCCGAAAGGACGGTGGAGCCGAGAGTTCCACGAGCTTCCGGGTCACCACGAGAAAGTACTCGCCTGTCACGGTTCCGCTCACAAGATCGTTCCTGATGGGGAAGACGGTCAGGGCCAAAAAGATCACGGCCACGATCAACCATCCTCTGAGCAGACCGAAAACTCCTCCCAGGAGACGATCGATCCACGTCATGTTCAGAGCGGAAATGAAACGGTTCAGCAAGGATGACAGAAGAGACCCGGCAATGATGCAGCCCAGGAAGATGCCCACGAAGGCCAGGAGTTCCGACAGGAGCGTGCCGGTCCCGAAGCGTTCCAACAGCGGCGACACGGCGGCAAAGTAGTAGACGGCAAGCAGGAGGCCCGAAACCGCAGCCGCCAGGGCGATCAGTTCCCGGACCAGCCCCTTCACCAAGGCGGTGACGAACGAGATGGCTACGATGGCGAGGGCCAGGATATCCAGGATCTTGACATCACCCATGGACCACCCTCTCGCGGCGTTCCTTCAGCCGATCCACTAATTCGGCGGGACTCCGGGGAACGTCTCCGAACGCGACCTGGGGTTTGACACGGCCGTGGAAATCGCTTCCCGAAGTGACGACCAGATCCAGCCGGCGAGCGATCTCCTCGTAATAACGGCAAGTCTCCCCGGTATGGTAGGAGCTGTACGCCTCGACGCCCTCCAGTCCCATCTCCTTCGCGCTCCGAATCCAACGCTCGTCAACCACGCCGCTCTTCTGGCCCGGGTGGGCCAGAACCGGAACTCCTCCCGCCGCCCGGACCGTCTCGATCGCTTGGGGAAGGGAAACCGTCTCTTTGGCGGCAAACGCCGGGCCGCCGGGAAGAAAGAAATACTTGTAGAAGTCGATCTCCGGGCTGAGCTTGCTGCCGGACGGGATCTGTCGGACCAGGGCGTGGTTGCGGTTCGATCCCTTGGAAAGGACCACCGAGGCGATGGCGGGACCGGTCCCCGCCACCGGCCCCAGAGCTTCCCGCACTTCTTCATAGCGAATGTCGAACCCGAGATCCCGGAGCAGGCCGACCCGGGCTTCGTTCTGCCGAACCCGGCTCAGCCGGATGCGGGCCAGCAGGTCCAGAAGCGGGGGGTCATGCCAGTCCACCAGAGGGGCAAGCAGATGGAATCCCATCCCCTGGTGCCGGACGCTGACCTCAACGTTGGCCAGGTACTCTCCCGGAAAGTCCCCGGCCAGAATGAACGCCTCTTCCAGAGCAGCCACGGTGTCGTGGTCCGATATGGAGAAGACTTCGAGGCCCGCCTGCCGGGCCTCGGCGAAAATTTGCGGCACGGTCCATTCCCCGTCGCTGGAGTGATGGGAATGGATGTGAAGGTCGGCAAAAACCTTCAATTTGTCTTCAGGTGCTCGCCGGTGAGCCGAAGAAACGCCTCAAGATAGCGATCCGAGGTGGCCGACGCGATACCGTCCGGGAGCGTGGGACCCGGCGGGGTCTTGTCCCAATCCAGCGTCTCCAGGTAATCCCGGACATATTGCTTGTCGAAGGAGGGTTGAGATCCTCCCGGCTGGTACGACTCGGCCGGCCAGAAGCGCGACGAATCGGGGGTCAGCACCTCGTCGATGAGAAGCAGGTCGGAACCGTCCAAGCCGAACTCGAACTTCGTGTCGCAAATGATGATGCCTCGTTCCAGGGCGTAGTCCCGGGCGCGGCTGTAGATGGCGAGACTCAGATCCCGAACCCGGCAGGCCAGTTCCTCACCGATGATGTCGACGCACCTCTCGAACGTGATGTTCTCGTCGTGGCCCGTCTTGGCCTTGGTCGCCGGAGTGAAAATGGGCTCGGGGAGTTCGTCCGATTCGCCCAAGCCCGGGGGGAGTGGGATGCCGCAGATGGTGCCGTCGACCTGGTACTCCTTCCAGCCGGATCCCGCCATGAAGCCCCGCACCACGCACTCGACGGGCAGCGGATTGCACCGGCGAACCAGCATGGACCGGCCGCGGAGTTGATCTTGGAAGGGATGCAGTTGGCGCGGAAACTCCCGGACCGAGATCGACACCATGTGATTGTCCACCAGGTCGCCCAACAAGGAGAACCAGAATGCGGAAAGCTGGTTCAGGACCTTTCCCTTGTTGGGAATCACGGTGGGAAGCACCACGTCGAACGCCGATATGCGGTCGGTCGCCACCAGCAGAAGCTGGCCGTCCATGCCGAAGATTTCGCGAACCTTTCCACGGTTCACTTTGGTTACGCCTTTTAGATCCAGGGTCCTCATTTCAGCCAATGCCGTCTCTCCTTCAGGGGTTCGCGGCCCCGGGGGCCGCCGGTCAACAGTTGCGTTCAGGGGTCGCGTCCGGACAGGCTCCGCCTCCCCGGCGAACACATTCTAGTCACAACTCGAGGCGCGTTCAAAGGGAACGTTTGCCCATCGCCACTCGAGATATTTCTCACAACAGGCGCGAGTTTGACAATCGTGGCGCGCGCTCTTGACCAGCGAACGGCCGTCTTGCTATGATCTGGCACTCCTAGTGTAAGAGTGCCAGAGTAATTCCCCAGACCATTGGGTCTCAAGTGGTTTGAGGCCCGAATTCCAGAAACAAAAATTACAGGAGTCAACAGGAGGGTACGGATGTCAATCAAGCCATTGCAGGACCGGATACTGATCAGGCGCATCGAGGCGGAAGAAGCGTTCCGCGGGGGCATCGTCATTCCCGATACGGCGAAGGAGAAGCCCCAGGAGGGTGAGATTGTGG
>JAPOYZ010000482.1 GCA_026706325.1 Candidatus Aminicenantota bacterium | reverse complement strand
ACGGCTCCGGACGAGCCTCCGGCGTGGCCCTCTACCTGGACGGCAAGCTTCAGGAAGTGGAGGTCCTGCACGACACCCTGACCGGCTCCATCCGGATCGACCGACCGTTGCGTCTGGGCCGGCGTCAAGCCAAGGGGGTGTTCGACGGCCAGATGGACGAGGTGCGCATCTACGATCGGCCCCTGTCGGCCAGCGAAGTGGAGCAGTTGGCCGTCTACCATCCCATCCGGGCCATCCTCCGGGAGCCGGAAGAGGATCGGTCCGAACAGAAGCAGGAGGACCTGCTCCGGTTTTACCTGGAAAGAGACGCCCCCACCCTCTATCGCGAACTGCACCGGGAACAGGAGGAGCTCCGCAGGGATGAGCAGAAGCTGCAGGCGGCCGTCCCCACCATCATGGTGATGGAGGAGATGGACCAGCCGCGGGACACGATGGTCCTGGATCGGGGTGACTACCGCAATCGCGGGGAGAAGGTGGAGCCGGGAGTCCCGGCGGCGCTGCCGCCGTTCCCGCAAGATGCGCCTCCGACCCGTCTGGGTCTGGCCCGCTGGCTGGTCGGCCCGGACCACCCGTTGACGGCGCGGGTCACGGTGAACCGGTTCTGGCAGATGTACCACGGCAACGGTTTCGTCAAGTCGGCGGAAAACTTCGGTTCCCAGGGAGATCAGCCCAGCCACCCGGAACTTCTGGACTGGCTGTCCACCGAGTTCGTCGGCTCGGGATGGGACGTGAAGGGCCTGCAACAGCTCCTGGTCACGTCCGCCACGTACCGCCAGAGTTCCCGCGTCACGCCGGAGTTGCTGGAGAGGGACCCGGAAAACCGGCTGCTGGCGCGGGCCTCCCGCTTCCGGTTGCCGGCCGAGTTGGTTCGTGACAACGCCTTGAGAGTCAGCGGCCTTCTGGTGAACACGATCGGTGGACCCAGCGTCTATCCATACCAGCCCCCCGGGCTGTGGAAGGAGATGGCCTACGGCGAGAAGTACACGGCCCAGGAGTACGTTCAGGGAGAGGGAGCGGACCTCTACCGCCGTGGCCTCTACACCTTCTGGAAGCGGACGATTCCTCCGCCCACGTTGATGGCATTCGACGCCCCCGACCGGGAAACCTGCACCATGCGCCGGCCGCGGACCAACACTCCGTTGCAGGCGCTGATCCTGCTGAACGACCCGACATACGTGGAGGCCGCCCGATCCCTGGCACAACGCACTCTGAAGGGATCGGCCGCGGACACGGAGGATCGGATCCGCCTCGCTTTCCGTCTGGCTACGGGACGGGCGCCCGACCCTCGAGAGGGCCCGATCCTGGACCGGATCCTCCAACAGCAGCGAAGCTACTACAGGTCCGATCCCGAGGCGGCCCGGCGCCTGATCGAGGTGGGCGAATCCCCGTTCGATCCGAGCCTGGACCCGGTGGAGCTGGCCGCTTGGACCACCGTGACCGGCAGTATTCTGAACCTGGACGAAACCATTACCCGGGAGTGAGAAAGGTGGACCCGGAAAGCCGATTGCGACTGGAGATCACCCGGCGCCAGTTCTTTGGCCGGACCAGCACCGGCATCGGCACGGCCGCGCTGGCCTCGATCCTGAATCCCCAACTGTTATCGGGCCGGACCGGCAAAGGGATTACTCACGGCATCCGGCCCGATCTGCCCCACTTCGCTCCCAAGGCCAAGCGGGTCATCTTCCTCTTCCAGTCGGGCGCGCCGGCCCAGATGGACCTGCTCGACTACAAGCCCCAACTGGAGAAACATCGGGGCACGGACCTGCCCGACTCGGTGCGCCGGGGACAACGGATCACCGGCATGACCTCGCGACAGAAGACTCTCCCGGTGGCTCCCTCCATCTTCAAGTTTTCCCGCCATGGGGAGTCGGGAGCCTGGGTGAGCGAGCTCCTGCCGCGCACCGCGCAGATCGTGGACGACATCGCCATCGTCAGGACGCTGCACACCGAAGCCATCAATCACGATCCGGGCATCACCTTCTTCCAGACCGGGAGCCAGCAGCCGGGCCGCCCCAGCCTGGGCGCCTGGCTCAGCTACGGGCTCGGCAGCGAAACCCGGGATCTTCCCAGCTTCGTGGTGATGGTCTCCATCGGGCGGATCAAGACCAATCCCCAGCCCATCTTCTCCCGCCTCTGGGGGGCCGGTTTCCTTCCGTCCGACCACCAGGGCGTCAAGTTCCGAGGCGTGGGAGATCCGGTCCTCTACCTGTCCAACCCGCCCGGCGTGGACCACCGGAGCCGGAGACGGATGCTGGATGGGATCGGTGAATTGAACCGGCTGCGGGCCGAGGCCTACGGCGACCCGGAGATCACGACCCGGATCAGCCAGTACGAAATGGCCTACAAGATGCAGCTTTCGGTCCCCGAGTTGACCGACGTCTCCAACGAGCCGGAACATATCTTCGAGCTCTACGGCCCCGACTCCAGAAAGCCCGGAACTTACGCCGCCAACTGCCTCATGGCCCGCCGCCTCAGCGAAGCGGGCGTCCGCTTTGTCCAGCTTTACCACCGGGGCTGGGACCAGCACGACAACCTCCCCGCCCAGATCCGGGGGCAGTGCGAGGACACGGACCAGGCTTCAGCGGCTCTGGTCACCGACCTGAAGCAGAGGGGATTGCTGGACGAGACCCTGGTCATCTGGGGCGGCGAGTTCGGACGAACCGTCTATTGTCAGGGCCGGCTCACCGAGGACAACTACGGGCGCGACCACCACCCCCGCTGTTTCACCATGTGGATGGCGGGAGGCGGCATCCGTCCCGGGATCAGCTACGGCGAGACGGACGACTTCAGCTACAACGTGGTGAAGGATCCGGTCCACGTCCACGATTTCCAGGCCACCGTCCTCCACTGCCTGGGAATCGACCACACTCAGCTCACCTTCAAGTTCCAGGGTCGCCACTACCGGCTCACCGACATCCACGGGGAAGTGGTGAAGCCCCTGCTGGCGTAGTCCGAACGCCGCAAGACGACCTCTTTTTCACAGGATTCGAATCAATTAACCTCAGGTTAACTGAATACCGAAGGTTGTCTATTCTGCTGGTTCAAGGAGTAGAATGACGCAAGCGTCCAGCGTAAAGTTCGCACTTTCACCGAGACCCTGACGATATGAAACTGGGTAAGGTCTTCGTGCCCGAGGAGATCGCGGCTAGTGGTCTCCGGATGCTCAAAGCCCGGTGCGACTGTATCGCGCCATGGGAGGTCAGCCAGGGGATTTCGGAACCACTATCCGACACACAGATGAAGGAATTCCTGTACGAATCGGAAGCTGTGGTGATCAGGCTTTTCTCGGTCACGGCGGACGACCTCAAGCGGGCGACACGCTTGAAAGTGATTGCCAAGCACGGGGTCGGTGTGGACAGCATCGACTGTCAGGCGGCCACCACGCACGGCATTCCAGTCACTTATACACCCACTGCGGTCGGCAACGGGGTTGCTGAACACGTGCTCGCATTGATGCTGGGACTCGCGCGCCGGATCGTCTCGGCCGACACGTCGACACGTGACGGCAGCTTTGACCGCAGCGGCCTTCGTGGTGTCGAACTGGCCGGCAAGACACTCGGGATTCTCGGCTTGGGAAGAATCGGCTGTCGCGTTGCCGAGAAAGCCAGCCGCGGCCTGGAAATGGAGGTCCTTGCTTACGATCCTCTGGTCAGCCCCGACCAGTACGACGGCCCGGCGGTGATCGAGGACTCCGTCGAGTCCGTTTTGCGAAAGGCCGACTATCTCACGCTGCACATACCACTGACAGCTCAGACACGGCACCTCATCAATTCGCAGAGATTGGCCCTCATGAAGTCCAGCGCCCGGATCATCAACACTTCACGCGGGGCAGTGATCGACGAGGCGGCCCTGGCGGAAGCCCTGGGCGAGGGCACGATCGCAGGAGCTGCACTGGATGTCTTTGAGAGAGAGCCGCTTCCCGAAGATCATCCACTGTGCCAGGCGCCCAACACCCTGCTCACGCCCCACATCGCCGGGGCGACGGTTGAAACGCTGGATCTGATGTCCCGCGAGGCGGCTCTGGCAATACTCGACGTACTCGCCGGACGCAGACCCGAATACGTGGTGAATCCCGAGATTTACGGAGCCTGATCAGTACAGTTGAAACCCCGACTGGGTTAAACGCTTCATGGGAACGTCGTGGTGTCAATTTCCACCAGATGACTCCCAACGGGTAGCGAAAAGCTTACTGACGAGCCTCTTGCCGACCCTGCAACCGGTTGACCGTCGAGGCGTACGACCACAGCGCTGCCTGCCGGTTCAAGTCCGGAGACGGTGACGGTAGAATCGGCGCCATCTTCACGGGTCTTGATTCGGAATCGAACCCGTGCCGGGCTCCACTCGAAATCACGCACCACAGCCGCCGTGCTGGCAACGAACACAGTCTCGCCGTCGCGTTGCAGCTCAGTCTGGTCGGCTCCGATGATTGCATTGTACTTGTGACCCCGAAGCGGAAAGTTGCGGATGCGGGTCGCCTCTTTCATCCCCAGCGAACCAAAGCG
>JAPOYZ010000626.1 GCA_026706325.1 Candidatus Aminicenantota bacterium | reverse complement strand
CTACAGACTGACTGAATAGAGCTTGGGGGATCCCCCTGTGGCCGCCAGATGGAACTTGATCTGGAATGACTCCCCCTCAAGCCCGGGGAGGCCTCCTCCGCTCTCCCATTCGACTCTCCAAGCCACCGAGTCCCCCTCGAACCTGGGACTCTCCGCTTTCGAGTACCCTGGCAGTGGCCGTCCGGAGGCGGGATCGATCAGCTCGACTTGCAGGAAGCCTCCGGCGCTGCAGTCGGCGTTCACGTACAGTTCAGAAGCCGTGCCGGGACCGACGGGAATGGTGGTAAGACTGCCTCGAGCCCGTTCCTTCACCAACTCCAGATGGGTGAAGCCGTCCAGTCTCAGCGTCGCCACTCCCCCCGAGGGCTGCCCTTCTGCCCAATGCGAAAGGCGCCAGCCTCCGTAGTACAGCTTGATTTCTTCGCCATCCACCAGGGGCACGGAAGGGGCGACCATGTCCGAGTCCCAGGCGTCGGGAGCGCCGCGAGTGATCACCTTCTCGCCGGGCTGGATGAATACGAAGGACTCTCCGTCACGGCTCGCGGCCAGTTCCACATCCATGTTCGACCCGCTGTGCTGGTATTGATACAGGGCCAGGTAGTAGCCGTATTGCTTCCACACCACCACATCATGGATCTGTTCCACCTTTCCGCTTCTGACGACGGGTACGCTTCGCGCAAAGGGGTCGAAAATGGGGTTCTGACGATGCCCCGTCCACTGAACGGCATCCGGGCTGTAGCCGTAGGCCCCGCCGCGGCGGCTGATATTCAATGAAGTAAAGCCGTAAGCCTTGTAGCGCTTTCCCGGATCCTTTTCCGCCTCGTCGAAAAAAAGGGACATGGGCACGAAAGAACCGGGCTGGCCGGCAGGAAAGGAGATGTTCCCTCCTTCCTGCTGGCTCCACCGGATTCCGTCAGGGGAGGTGAAGAGGGTCCAGCGCTGCCTCTCCGGCAGCTGCGGCGCACTCGCTTCCTCGCGGAGATCCCGGTCCCACTTCAGCAGTTTGTACCTCTTCGCCGGGTCCGCCTCATGGGCGTCGCGATGGATTCCCCCTGCAAAGATGGGCTTGTAAACCGGGGCGGGGGGAAGTCCCGCAACCAGATTCGTACGCTCCCGGCCTCCAAAGGGAACCATCCCCAGATCGACTCTCCTGAAATCGTAACCGTCGTTGCTCTCCGCGTAACCGATCCGGCGCATGGGTACGGGGCCCGACTCGGGCCACTTGGACCCTGGCTCGCGAAAGACGCCGGAATACCACATTCGATACACGCCATTCTCTTTCAGGACACCCAATTGCGAGGCTCCCCCGGCATCGAAATCCCCGGCGGCTCCCCTCGCGATCACCGGGTTTCCCTGGTATTTCGTGGCCTCGTTGACCTTCAGCCGCAGACCGTCCAGCGCTTTCAACTCCTTCAGGTCCAAGAACAGCACGGTGGTTCCGGGAGTGGCCGTCAGAGACGGGACCGGCATCGTGTGATAGGCCGTCTGGGGAAACCGGCTTTCGTGGGTGATGGAGACACCGATCCCCTCAGCGTCCTCAGCCATTCTCTCCTCCACCGCCAGCCGCTCGATGGAGAGATGATTTTCATCCATTCTGGGCGTATTGCGCGTGAGCCAGTAGGCGTTCAAGACCGGACTCCACTGCTTTTCCAGCCAGCGGGCGTAAAACACGTGCTGGCGGGTGCCGTTGATGAAGAACACCCAGGGGATGCCGTAGCGGTCGACGGCAAACCGGGGCGAGTGACAGAAATCCCACGCGAACCTCTCGTCTTCGCCGGTGAGAGGAAAGTGCTTTTTTTCTTTGGCCCCTGGAAATACGGATCTCAACTCCGCCGTTCCGCTCTCATGGACCGCCAATATTCCAGCGGGCGTCTCCACCAGGGCCGGCCGATAGGCCCAGAGCCTCCAGGGTCCGGCGGGCACGGAAGAGGAGGCCCGGGTTTCAACGGCAGACCCCCGGAGCGTCTCTCGCAGATCTGAAGGCTCTTTGCTGAGATAGAACCCACGCCCTTCCCGGTTATGCCAGGCCAGGTGAAAGCGCCCCCCGCTGTCAATGAGAAGAGCGGGTGGAGCATGGCTGCCTCCGGCGGCGACTTCGTAAGCTTCCCATTTCCCTCCGCTTATGCTCCCCAGGTGGAGTGAGGCGTCGTCGCCCGTCCCGGCCGTCCATGCCAGCCAGACGTCGCCATTGGGCGCCTGCCTGATGTCACCCACGAGCGAAGCCGCCTCAGCCAGAATCAGCGCTCCCGGCGTCCCGTCGGCTGGATTCACCCAGGGCAGCTCCTCTCCGGCCTCCAGGCGCCTCTTGAGTGGATCCAGGCTCATCACGCTGTAACCGGAGAGACCCTCTTCGGTGCTCCAGACGAAATGCAGACGGTCGGCCCCATCAAGGGCCATGCCGGCGCAGCAAATCGATGCGCGGGCACTCCAGGGAGGGACGAGGTCGGCCGGGGGTAGAAAATCCTCGAGTGATCGAGGTCCGGTGTTTTTTGAGATTCGAAGTGTGAAGCCCGCCCGTCCTTCGGGTCCCCTCCTGGCCGTCAGGAGGTAGCAGATCCCCTCGCCGTCCCGGACCACCCACCTGCTGATGGCCCGATCGAACTCTCGAAGCAACAGCCTGCTGGGGCCGGCGAGAAGGGGAGAACAGACGTGCAAGAGAGCCGGAAAAGTGAGGAGCAAGAGGCAGCAGACATTCGGCCTGGAGAACTTAAGATTCTTGTCCATTTGATCCTCCCCTTGGCGGGCGGTTTCCTCCCGGACGGCGCGGTCAGGAATACTGCAATACAATTCAATATATTGATGGATTTTCTGTTATATTGACTTCAGTCTCCATCGAAAAGACCAGAACGGCTGCGGGATAGCGGAAATGGCGGCTGCCCCACGAGATGGGCGCGGGGCCTGCGATACCTCTATAGTGCCGTAAGTGGTTCCTGTAAAATCACTTATAGCACAGAATTCCGTCTTTATCTATCTTTTTGGTGAGAAACTCGGGTCAGGCGGCCGGACTCGACGGTCGGGCGAGGATCTCGTGACCGAAGATTGTCATCATCGCGGAGGAGGTCGAGAGTGAACATGACTACCAATCGTCGCACTTTTTTGAATCAGGTCCCCTTGATAACGGCCGCCGCCATGCAACCGGTCGCGCTTGCCGGCGCGGGCCCGAAGAGCACCGATGAACCCGTTCCCATAGGGTCGCGCCGCGAGTTGTTCCTGGACGACTTCATGGTCGGACAACTCTCAGGTGAAGCCCGGCTTCGACTTCATCATCCCGCCTTTCGGGAGGTCGTGATCGAACATGACGCCCCCTGGGAAGGAAACTCCAGCGGATCCCACACCGTACTCCGGGATGGCGACGGCTACCGCATGTACTATCGCGGTTGGAACTTCAAGACCCTCCCGGGAAAACTCGTATTCGACGGCAAACCGGTCACCTGTTTGGCCCAGAGCCGGGATGGAATTCACTGGGTCAAGCCCGACCTCGGCATCGTCGAATACGAGGGATCGAAACAGAACAACATCATTCTGGATGGAATCGGCACTCATAATTTCATGCCGGTGATCGACGAGAACCCCGCCTGCCCCAGGGAGGAACGGTACAAGGCATTGGCCGGCATCAAGCGAGAGGGTGGACTGTTCGCCTACAAGTCCCCGGACGGCATCCACTGGTCCTTGATGCAGGAAAAACCGGTGATTACCAACGGCGCGTTCGACTCGGCCAACCTGGGCTTCTGGGACCCCACCAGCGGCCGGTACCGTGCCTACTGGCGAACCTTCACCGGCGGCGTCACCGAAAAGGACAATTGGAAGCCGGCCGGATTCCGGGCCATTCGTACCGCTACTTCCGGGAATTTCCTTGACTGGGACAACCATGCTGATTTGACCTATTTCGATTCTCCCGAAGAGCACTTGTATATAAACAACGTAGCGCCCTACCACCGGGCGCCCCACATCCTGGTGGGAACGCCGCAGCGATATATCGAACGGGGTTGGTCCGCTTCGATGAGAGCTCTTCCGGACCTGGAGCAACGGGAATTGAGAGCCAGCTCGCATCTACGCTATGGGACGGCTTTGACCGAAACCCTGATCATGGCAAGCCGTGACGGTGTGAAGTTCAAGCGCTGGAATGAAGGTTTCATTCGACCGGGCATTCAACGTGACGACTCGTGGTATTACGCTCACCAGACAGTGGCCTGGATGATGCTGGAAACCAAAGCGGCCCGAACTGGGGCCCCCAATGAACTGTCTTTTTATGCCTCCTCGGGTTATTGGCACGGCAAAGGCGGAAAGATGAGCCGCTACACCCTGCGCCTGGATGGATTCGTCTCAGCCTCGGCGCCGATGCGAGGCGGCGAGTTGCTGACCCGGGTCTTGAAGTTCGAAGGAAGCAAGTTGAGGCTGAACTTCGCCACCTCGGCGGCGGGCGCACTCAAAGTTGAAATACAGGACGCCAGGGGCCGTCCGATCCCCGGCTACTCGTTGCCGGAAGCGGATGAGACCTTCGGGAATGGTCGATCCGTGCGATAGC
>JAPOYZ010000279.1 GCA_026706325.1 Candidatus Aminicenantota bacterium | reverse complement strand
GCCGCCGGCCGCGACGCTCCGGGCCGGCGCCGCCAACGCCTGGCGCCAGGGAGTCGACGGGATCTACATGTTCAATTTCCATCACCACATCGGCCACAACCTGAAGGAAGCCGAAGTCGTATTCCAGGAACTGGGCGATCCCAAGACGCTGGAGCACAAGGACAAGCTCTACACCGAGGTCGGATGTTACGACTGCCTGAAGAAGTACCCCGGCAGCAGCGACGTCTTCCAGGCCTTCGTTCACCAGTTGCCCGAGGCGCTGGCCGAAGGGAAGACCAAGACGGTGGATGTCCTGGTGGCCGACGATCTGGACATGGCGCGGCGAAGGGGCATGCTCCAGGAAATCAAGCTGAGCCTGACCGTGGTGGGGCTGACCTGGAAGGACGTCCTGGAGCTGAACTGGAACGGGCGTCCGTTGCCTGAGAGTCCTCGGCTGGAGATCCCCATGAACCGGGTCGGGCCGGGGCCCATCGAGTACCAGGGCAACTTCATCATGTCCTACGACCTCACGCACGGAGACTGGATCCGGCAGGGGAGCAACCGGCTGGAGGCCACACTCAGGAGGCGCAACCCCCAAGTTCGCATCGAGATGATCCTCCACAGCCTGGAGTTGAGCATCGAATACCGGACGTTGCCCACCCGGGTGTGATCCGGTAGCGGCGGTTTCCAGCCGCCGACGAAAGGAGACAACGGCGCATGAACGGTGACACCAACGGTGGAGCACAACCCATCAACTACGGCATGTTCATCATGCCCTACCATCCTTCCGGCAAGCCGTTGGCCCAGTGCTTCGACGAGGACGTCGAACTGGTCATCCGGGCGGAGGAGCTCGGTTTCGACGAGTTCTGGATCGGCGAGCACCACACCATGAGGTTCGAGCCCATCGTGGTCCCCGAGGTGTTCATCGGACGCGTCCTCGGAGTGACGGAACGCATTCGACTGGGAGCCGCGCCCGTGTGCCTCAATCTGCACCATCCGGCGTACGTGGCCACGCGGCTCGGCTTTCTGGATCATCTTTCAAAAGGAAGGCTCAACCTCTGCTTCGCGCCCAACAGCGTCAGCACCGACATGGAACTCTACGGCTACCATCCGAAAGATGGCGGCGCCATGACGAGGGAAGCGCTGGACGTCATCCTCGACTTGTGGGCGTCGGACCCGCCCTACCACCACGAGGGCAAATTCTGGCAGTTCTCGCTGGAAGAGAACGTCGATGAGGCGACGGGGATCGGATTCATTTTCAAGCCTCTGCAGCAGCCGCATCCACCCATCGCCATGCCGGGCATCAGCCGCAACTCCGGCACCCTTACCCTGGCCGGCCAGCGCGGGTACGCTCCGTTCTCGGCCGCCCTGGCCACCGGA
The DNA here is from genome assembly GCA_026706325.1 of Candidatus Aminicenantota bacterium. Lineage (GTDB taxonomy): Bacteria > Acidobacteriota > UBA6911 > RPQK01 > JAJDTT01 > JAJDTT01. The sequence goes on along the minus strand of JAPOYZ010000279.1, from coordinate 3,167 downwards.
AACGTCCTGGCGGACAACTGGGCCACCTACGCCCGGGCCGCCGCCGAAGCGGGCCGCGAAGCCGACCCCGGGACCTGGAAGGTCTGCCGAGCCATCTTCCTGGCCGACACGACCGAGGAGGCGGTGAGGCTCGCCCGCAACAACTCTGTGGGGGGGAATTACGAGTACATCGCGTCGCTGATGGACAACTCACTGGGGCACCGGGGGATCCTGAAACGCGACCTCGACATGTCGGACGCCGATTGCAACATGGATTTCTGGCTCAAGGAGCAGATCATCGCCGGCGACGTCGACGAGGTGCTCCGGCGGCTATTGGAGCTCATGGAAGAGGGCGGTCCCTTCGGCACCCTCGTCCTGATGGGCTTCGACTGGGACGACAAGGCGAGTTGGATCCGCAACCTGGAGCTGTTCGCCAAGGAGCTGATGCCCGCCTTGAACAAGGCCGTTTCCGGCGTCACGGCGTGAACGAGTCCGGTGTGCTGTGCTGCCTGTAGAGAGGAGGGAATCCGGCTGGTGGCAGGCAAGTCGACCCCCATTCCTGTGGTAGCATGAGAGGGGTTCGCACCTCTTTGACCCACGTGTTTCGGATAGCGGACGGAGGGCGCTTCCATGGGTTGACGGATCCCCCTAAGTGGGATCGTTCCATGGGAAGCCTCTTGGTCTGAGCACCATTTTGGCTACCTGCTTCGGTGAATCGCGGAACCAAAGCCGCTTAGCCAAGGAGGAGACCAGATGTTCGATCACCTAACGGAAGATCTCCGCGGATTCCCAACCTACAAAATCTCTGAGGTGGCGCATTACCTCGGGGTCCCGCCGCCGACCATCCGGTATTGGTCAGTCGGCCGAGGTCCCTATGAGCCACTCATTGAGCTTCCCGAGTCTTCCCGCACCGGGCCGACATTACTCTCGTTCTTCAACCTCGTGGAGCTCCACGTTCTCGCTGCCATCAGGCGCAAGCATGGTGTAGCGATGCCGAAGGTCCGCAAGGCCATCAAGTACTTGATGCGGACGGCTCCATCCTCAATCGACCAACGGCATCCGTTGATCAGTTACGAAATGGAAACAGATGGCTTGGACCTGTTCATCGAACGTTACGGACAGCTGATCAATATCAGTCAGGCGGGTCAGTTGGCAATGCGAGAACTCATCGAAACCGCCTTAGATCGGATTGATCGCGATTCCCACAAAGTGCCCATCAGGCTGTTTCCATTTACTCGAACCGAAATGCGAAACGCACCTGAGATGGTCGTCATTGACCCGAGGCTGTCGGCCGGTCGACCCGTCATCGCCGGAACTGGGCTCACGACCCAGATTATCGCCGAGCGGTACAAGGCGGGTGAGTCAGTCAGCCAGTTGGCGCAAGACTATGGGCGTGACGAATCGGAGATCCAAGAAGCGCTCCGGTGTGAGATCAAGCTCGCCGCGTAAGGAACCCACCCTCTTCCTGGATCGCAATCTTGGAAGGCACATCATTTTCCCTGGCGAGAGGTTCACGTTCTTAGGCCAGAGCCGCTCCGTCGACGTTCATTACTTGTCCGGCGACGAAGGAGGCTTTGTCCGAACACAACCAAACGACCGCCTCGGCGATTTCCTCGGGCCGTCCCATGCGGCCGATTCTAAGGGAGTCTCGATATTCCTTGACCTTGTCGGGATAGTCCACTTCCTGCTGGTCGACCATTTCCGTCTGGACGAACCCGGGATTAATGGCGTTCACACGAATATTTTTGGCGACCAGGTCGACCGCTGCCGCCCGGGTCAGCATGGTGATAGCCACCTTGGACGCTCCATAAACCGCCAGGTCGGGGGTTCCCGCCGCACCGGCGACAGAGGCAATGTTCACGATCACTCCCGACCCCTGCGCGAGCATCTGGATGATTTCATATTTCATGCACAGCCAGATGCCCTTGGTGTTGGTTGCCATCACGCGATCGTAGTTTTCCTCGGTACATTCATGGATCTTGCCCATTTCTCCCAGAATGCCGGCGACGTTGATCCCGCAATCCAGCCGGCCATGGCGGCTCACGCAGGCTTGGACCAGCGCCTCGACTTGGCCGGCTTTCGACACATCACAGGCAACGGCCATCGCCTCCCCGCCGACAGCTTCGACCAACCGGACGGTTTCGTTCGCTTTGTCCTGCTGTACGTCCGCCACAACCACTTTGGCGCCTTCCCGGGCAAGCAGTAGACAGGTGGCTCGGCCAATTCCCGAGGCTCCACCCGTTACCAAAGCAATTCGGTTTTTGAGACTGGCTGCCATTAGAACCTCCTTCGAGCGTCAATGGTTTTTTCGGATCTCCGGACGAGAACGCCTATTGACACCAATGGTTTCTGCCTGTTTCCAGGCCTTTTGAAAGATGACCGGGAGCTCCAACGTTGCTTTTTGGGAAATCCGGTCCACTATGGCTTCCATGGTTTTCCCGAGCCTTCCTGGAGGGTGACCAGCCGGTCAGTTTCCACCCCTTCCCAGATCTCGCTGCCGCCGCCGGGCCAGTGGACGATGACGGCCTCCACCTCCTGGTCCCGGCCCAAGCCGAAGTGCACCCGATGGTCGTTGGCGTTCAAATAACTGCCGTCGGTATGCGCGCGGCGCCATAGCGTTTTTTTGCCCTGGCGCTGCACTCCCACCCGGGCTCCGACCCCGTAGCGGTTGCTTTTCACCCCCTCCAGTTGAACCTGCAGCCAGTGATGCCGCGACCCGGTCTCATTCAACAGCAACCGCACCGGTCCGTTGTTGTTGGTGACCAGAATGTCCACGTCACCGTCGTTGTCAATGTCGCCGAAGGCCGCCCCCCGGCTCACTTCCGACAGTTGCAGGGACGCTCCCGCCTCGGCGGTCGTTTCCCGATAGTTTCCGTCCCCCTCGTTATGGAACAGTTGGTTGATTTGATCGTAGGCGTAGTCGGCCGGTTCGGCCAGCCGCGTCATCCGCACCGCGCCGTTGGCCATGAACAGATCCAGGTGCCCGTCATTGTCGTAGTCGAACCACCGGGTGCCGAAACCGGTGTAGTTGTGAACCCGGGTCAATCCGAAACGGCTGGTCTGGTCGGAAAAACCGCCGCCGCCATCGTTCAGGTAGAGGGTGTGGGTCTCTTCCGCCAGATGAGTCATGAAAAGGTCTTCGCTGCCGTCGTTGTTGAAATCGGCGGCCGTGACCCCCATGCTGGCTT
>JAPOYZ010000227.1 GCA_026706325.1 Candidatus Aminicenantota bacterium | reverse complement strand
GACCGCGGATTACGGAGAGCCGGGCTCCGTGTGGAGGCTGCGGTCGCCGCCGTAGGAGACGCCCTCGTCGTTGGCCACCACCAGACGATAGTGATAACCGGTCTCGGGTTTCAGGCCCCGGATCTCCTGAAAGACCGTGCGGGGGCTGACCTGCTGTCCGGCATACTGCTCGGGCGTCCTGGAGCCGTAAGCCGGGTTGTTCCCGTATTCGAAGTAAAATCGGGAACGGAGTCCCATGGCGTTGAGCCGGCCCTGGACCTTGACCTCGCGTGCGGCTACCCGGAGGGCCGTCCCGGTTCGGGCGCGGGGCTTGCGGCTTGCGGGAACGGTGAAGGTCCGGTCCTCGCCGTAGACGGTTCCTGCCGCGCTGGAGGCCACCAGCCGGTAGTGGACCGTCGCGCCCGGCGTCAGACCCTCCAGGTCGGTGTTCACGTAATAAAGGCCGTCATCCGGAAGCATCCGGGCGCCGCTGCCGAAGACCTCGATCTCACCCAATCCCCAGTGCTCGTCGCGGTAGCCGGAGAGCAGCCGGAACATCAGATAGCGGGCCTTGGCCGCGAGTCCCGTTTCCAGAGCGAAGGCGAAGTTGGGTCCGTGTTTGGCTTCTTCCGGCAGGGTCAGGGTCGCTACCGTCTCATACTGCCGGTCGTCTACTGACGCCAAAACCTCCAAATCCCTACCCGGCCACTCGGGATTCTGATGGACCTGGATGGTCTTCACTGTGACCTCTCGGTCCAGTTCGAAGAGGAACTCCTGAGGCTGATCCGGCCGGCTCCCGCTGCGCCAGGTGCGGCCCGGTCCGTGCCGCCATCCGTCGGTGAGCTGGACCGGAGCGTCGGCCGCGCCTTCCGGCCAGCGAATCAACTTGCCGCCGTTGGACGGATAGACCAGGGAATGATTCCGGTAGACGAGCCGAAAGTCGTCGAAGTCCAGCGACCCCGTCGGCGGATTGTCGATGTCCACGGTGGCCGCCAGGTGAAAGAAGTCGCAATTGACGTGGGCCTGAGCCTGATTGATGGACCAGTATTCGTAGCGGGCGGCGCTTTCTCCCTGGAGCGTGGGGTTGTTCCCCCCATAGGTCCATTGCGAGGAATCGTTCAGCAAACGGTAATCGACCAGGTTCCAGCGGCCGTCGAGCAGTTGATCGGTGAGGGTATAACCGGTGTAGGCCCAGTTGGCGCGGCGCCATCCCGGCTGGTGCCCGAGCTCGATGTTGCTCTGGCTCTGCGTCCACCACAAGACTTCGGAACCGTTGGGCCGCCAGTCGTTTCCTCTGGCCCAGAGGCTCACGCGCGCCCCCCGGAGATCCGGATCGCCCCCGCCCAGCCAGGCGCGGGGCGTGTCCTCTCCCGCACCCAAGGATCCGGTCCAGAGGTACTTGGTGAGATGGAGGGTGCCGATCCCGTCGTCGTGATTGCGATCGTGGCCGCTCGGCTCCGAGAACCGGACGAATCCGCCCTCGGCGCCTCCCGACTCGAAGCTCTCTGCCGTCAGCCAACTGGCCCAACCTCCGAGACCCTGGTCCCAGGTCTCGTGATAGTGGGCGCCAAGCCGCGGCGGCACCGGCGTCTCCCCGGTGCGCGATCCGTACTCGGTCGAAAGGCCGTACTCGAAGTAGTAGGTCGCGTAGCGTCCGTGCGGGTGGATGCTGCCGTTGACGGTCATCGCCGTCCTGCCCAGGGCGCTCGCGGAACCCGTGGCCACGTCGGGAAGCGGGGCCGGCATGCCTCCCGGACCGCCGCTCTCCGGAGAGCATGCGCCGAGCATCATTGACAGGAGCAGCAATTTGAAAACGCCGGTTGGATTCATGGTTTCAGACATCACTGCAGTTTAATGGCCCGGATGCGGTTGTTGTAGTGATCGCTCACCAGCAGGCATCCCTCCAAGAGCGCCAAGCCCGTGGGATGGTTGAAGCGGCAGAGGGAAGCCGGTCCGCCGTCTCCCGATTCCCCGCCTTCACCGGTGCCGGCCAGCACGCGCACGCCCCCTTCCCGGGTCGAGACCAGCACCCGGTGGTTGCCCGTGTCCGCAATATAGAGATTGCCCTCCCGGTCCACGGCCACTCCACGCGGAGAGTCGAGAGGAGCGCCATCCGCCCGGGCGCCGTCGCGAGCCCGCCCCCGTCGTCCCGTCCCGGCCACGGTCCGCATTCGCCCGTCGACGTCGACGCGGCGGACGGCGTGGTTTCCCGTATCGGCGAAATAGAGGTTCCCCTGCCGGTCCAGGGCAAGGGCCGACGGTCCCGATATCGAAGCCTGGCGAGCCGGTCCCCCGTCTCCACCGAATCCCGGCCTCCCGGTGCCGGCCACGGTGGTGATGACCCCGGTGGCGGGGTCGACCCGGCGAATTCGCCCCACCGAGTCTCCGAGGTAGACCTCGCCGCGGGGCGACGCGGCCACCGAGAGGGGGGCCGTCACCCCGGCGGAGACGGAGGGCCCTCCGTCTCCCGAGTCGTAGCTCATGCCGGTCCCCACATGGGTCGCAATCGAGCCCGAAGAATCGACCCTCCGGATTCGGTTGTAGCGGGTGTCGGCGATGTAGATCTCGCCTTCCGGCCCCCGAGCCACGTCGTGAGGGTTGCCCAGATAGGCGTCGACGGCTGCGCCGCCGTCCCCGCCGTAGAAGCGCACGCCGTTCCCGGCGACGGTCCGGATCCGCCAGGTCTCCAGGTCGATGGCCCGGATCCGCTGGCCCCAGAGGTCGGCGAAATAAAGGGTGCCTTCGGGTCCCGCCGCGATGCCGTTGGGACCCGTGATGAAGGCGCTCGTCGCCACGCCGCCGTCTCTCACCGACGCGCCCCCCAACACCGTGGAGACGATGCCGGTCCGCCCGTCCACCCTTCTCAGCCGCCCGCTGCAGTCGCCCCAGAAGGTGGTGCCGTCGGGGTCGGCCCAGAGACCGGACTCGCAGGAATTGATCCGGCTGTCGGGACCGGCGTCACCGTCCTCGCCGAACCCGGGAATCCCGGTGCCGACCACGGTCCGGACGATGCCCGTGGCGGCGTCCATGCGGCGCACCCGGAATCCGTACTTCTCGGCCACGTACAGGTTGTCCCGGGCATCGATGAAGATGGCGTCGGGCATGATGATGCAGGCGTCGGCGGCCGGGCCTCCGTCGCCGATGGAGGACCGGAGGGAGCCGCAGTCCACACCCACGGGATAGGGGTTGCCCAGCACCGTGGTCAGAATGCCCCGGCGGTCGACCTTGCGGATCCGGTCGTTGCTGTTGTCGCAGATGTAGAGGTTGTCGCGGGAATCGACCGCCAGGTGCTCGCAGTGATAGAGCGCCGCCTCCAGAGCCGGGAGTCCGTCTCCGTTGTAGCCTCCCACGCCGATGCCGGCGTAACGGCGGATGATGCCCTGGGTATCCACCTTCCGCACCGTGGACGACGGTTCGTCGGCGATGTAGAGATTGCCCTGCGAGTCCTTGGCCACGCCGGAGGAGATGTCCAGTTGCGCCTCCGTCGCCGGGCCTCCGTCCCCTTCCCGGCCCCGGACCCCGCACCCCGCCACGGTGGTGATGCCGCCGGTGGCGGCATCGATGCGGCGGATCCGGTAGTTCCCCAGATCGCTCAGGTAGAGGTTTCCCTCGCGATCCCTCCAAAGATCATGGGGGGAATCGAAACGGGCGTGCCGGGCAGGTCCTCCATCTCCGGCGAACCCCTGGACTCCGTCGCCGGCGAAGGTGTGGAGAATCCCGTCTCCGTCGATCCTCCAGATGCGCTGGCCGTGGTAGTCCACCACCAGGAGATCTCCCCGGGCGTCGCGCACCACTCCCATGGGCCAACCCGCATCGGTGGTGGCAGCCTCGGTTCCCGACTGCCAGCCCACCCCGGCGATGGTGGCCACGTGACCGGGGGAAAGGTTTTGAAGAAACGTTCTCAATGACATGCGTCCGTCCGAGAAAACCCGGCCATTCTAACCGGCGCGGAAGCTCCTTTCTTCATTGTGCGATCTCCACGACTTGATCATCGAAAAGTGGTTACAGGTCAGCGAAGGGGCATGTGGTCACGTCCGAGCCCAAAGGCAAACGAACGTCACCGGGATGAACGAGGTATCCCGGCAGCGCCGCCTCCTTCAGGTCCTTCCGGAAAGTCTTGATGGAACCGGCCATTGCCCGGCGCGGCGTGGCGGAAAGCTTTACCTCCAACGGCGCCAGCTTCCCCCCGGTATCGACCACGAAGTCGATCTCCGTCCCGGCCGTCGTCCTCCAGAAGTAGATCCGCGGCTCGATCCCTCGATGAGTCAGGGCCCTGACGATCTCGGACAACACCGCCGTCTCCAGGATGGCGCCCCCCATGGGACCGGAGGCGGCATGTTCGGGGTCTCGAAGACCGACGAGGTGGCAAAGCGTTCCCACGTCCGTGAAATACACTTTAGGGCGCTTGACGAGGCGTTTCCCGACGTTGGCGAAGTAGGGGCGCAACACCGTGACCTGGTAGCTGGCTTCAAGCACCGAGAGCCAGGCCTTTACGGTGTTTACGGCGACACCCAGGTTCCGTCCTACTTCTGATAAAATCAATAGCTCTGCGATTTTT
>JAPOYZ010000658.1 GCA_026706325.1 Candidatus Aminicenantota bacterium | reverse complement strand
CCGGTCTTGTAGAGCCAGGCGAGCAGTGTCTGGACCAACGGCGACTGGTCCGGCCGGACCAGGTACCCCAATTGCAGCGTCAGCAGGTCGAACCCGCTGGGGATCTCCTGCCGGGGATAGAGGATGGTGGCCCCGAGGACGGCGAAACAGAGGGTGAAGATGAAGATGCAGGTGAACGACACCGTCACGTCGGTGCGCGGGGCCCGCAGCCAGGCCAGGCCCCGTTTCAGGTTCTCCCGGCCGGCATCCAGAGGACCCCCGCCCCGGATGCCCAGCAGTCCCCAGCCCTCCTCCCGCAACATTCCCACGTACCCCAGATAGTCCTGGGTCCCGCCTCCCACCGCCCCCAGGTAGGTGACCATCTCCACCCAGGGATTGCGCCCCCGGAATTCGGCGAACCGTTCCAGGACCCAGCCGTCGTACCTGGGCCGGGTGGGGATCAGGGTTCCCCCCAACAGGGCCAGGAGATCGGGATTCGATACGGCGGCCGCCAGGACCATGCAGAGGAGCAGCAGACCCACCAGGACGGTCTGGACCCGCTCCAGGAATCCGTAGCTCTGAACCCAGGTGAAGGTCAGCGCCACCAGGATGAAGAAGGTCCCCCAGAGCCGGCCGAAGAAGACGTAGTCGGACGCGTTGTCCGGGTCGGGGAAACCGACCACCCAGTTGGTGAACTCTCCCAGCATCTTGGGGAGTCCCCCGCCCACCCAGAAGGGCATCCAGACGATGGTCATGACGGAGACGAACAGGACGAACCAGCCGCGGGGGCCGGGCAGTTCCATCCAACTCCGCAAGGGATGGCGGCCGGTCAGAGTGATGAACCGGGCGCCGGTATAGACCTGGAGCCCCTTCAGGGCGGAACCGACCAGAAAACACCAGAAGAGGGAATAGCCGAAGACGGCGCCGCCCCGGGAAGCGAAGACGGTCTCGCCGCTTCCGATGGTGACCGAGGCGATGATGGCGCCCGGACCGAAGAGCTTGAGCATTCCCATCAGAGAACGATCGCGGAGTTGGGGCGAGAGTTCCGGGTACCGGACGGGATCCTGATCACCGGGCTTTGTCACCGACACTCGACTTCCTCTTCTCTCGCTCGCGGCGCCTGCTCTTACTAGAGTTTCCAGGGCTTCCGGTAGTTGATGCCGGCCAGGCGTTCGGCCTCCGGATCGTTCACGATGCGTTCCCGTTCCGGATCCCAGTCGACTCTGCGTCCGAGCCGGAAGGCCATATTGCCCAGATGACAGGCGATCATCGAGTCATGACCGATCTCAACGTCCGATCGCGGACGCTCCCTGGAGCGCATGCAGTCCACGAAGTTCTGGACATGCCCCAGGTGATAGGCGCCCCGGCCCCGGATGTTGTGGCGGGGTTTGCCCCGAGACCGGAACTCCCGCACCGGCTTGTCGATCTTGTCCGTCTCGGAGTGGACCTCCCAACCGTTGCGGTCCACCACCAGCACGCCGTCGTTGCCGTGGAACTGGACACCGTGCTCCCGGGCTTCCGGGCCTCGCCCCACGCCCAGCGCGTGTTCCCAGACCATGCTGAAGTCGTCGAACTCCCAGATGACCTGTTGGGTATCGGGCGTTTCCATGGCGTCCCGGGGGTAGCCGAACTTGCCTCCCACAGAGACGGCCGACCGGGGCGCCTTCACGTCCATGGCCCAGTTGGCGATGTCGATCATGTGAGCTCCCCAGTCGGTCATGAGGCCGCCGGAGTAGTCCCAGTACCAGCGGAAGGAAAAGTGAAAGCGGTTCAGGTTGAACGGACGTTCGGGAGCCGGTCCCAACCACATGTCGTAGTCCACCCCCGGGGGAGGCGACGTGTCAGGCTGCGCCGGCATTTCTCCCTTCCAGTCCAGATAGGCCCAGGCCCGGACCAGGCGGATCTTTCCCAGCTTGCCGCTCTTCACATAGTCCACCGCGTCGGTGTAGTGGGGGGCGCTCCTCTGCTGGGTCCCCATCTGGACGACCCGGCCATGTTCGCGCGCCGCATCTACCATGACCCGGCCCTCCTGGATGGTCAGGGACAGCGGCTTCTCCACGTAGACGTCCATGCCCGCTTCGCAGGCCATGACGGTGGGAATGGCGTGCCAGTGATCGGGAGTGGCCACCAGGATGGCGTCCAGGTCCTTTCGATCCAGAAGGCGCCGAAAATCCGGAGTCCGGAATTCGGCCTTCTGGCCGGCCGGATCCAGGATCTCGGACTGGGTGCGGTCTATCTGAGCCCGGTCCACGTCACAGATGGCCGTGCATTGGACCCCCTCGATCTTGAGAAACTGCCTGAGATTGCCTCGTCCCCGGCCGCCGCAGCCGATCACTCCCAGGCGAATCCGGTCGTTGGCCCCGTCCGTCCGGGCGTAGGACAGGGCGGACGCAGGGCGTGAGGCGGCCAGGGCCGCACCGCCCGTCAGGGCCGCCGACCCGGTCAAGAATCCTCGCCGGTTCTGTTTTTTCATGGCATCTCTCCTTGTTCTCCATTCCGCACGGCACCAGCCTTCAAATAGTCCAGGATCGGAGTGTCCTGAACGTAAAAACCCTCGATCACTCCGTCGCCCCGATGCACGCGCAGCGTGACATGGGCGTCCACCTTACCGGAGCGAAGAGCCTGTTTCCTCCCCGCCCCGGCTATTGAAGCCAAGTCTTCCGGCAGGTAGTAGCGGTCGAAGGGAAGCCGAACGGTGCCTGAGTTCCCTTCTCTCCGCACCTGCACCCTCAGGTAGGCGCCGGCTTCGGGGGGTTCATTGCGAACCGCCGTGAAGCGGCCGAAACCCTCCTGATCCAACTCCAGAACGCCGTAGGCCCGGACGAGAGACGGTGTTTCGGCCGACTCTTCCAGGGTCACCTTCGAAGCGGGAATCTTGAATCGCACATGGCGCCCCAGAACCTCGTCCCGGGGGTCCAGGGGCTCCACCCGGAACTTGACCCGGACACCGTCGCGCAGAGTCCACTCGCGTTGGAGGATCATCCAGGCGGGAACGCCGAGCTGACAGAGGACCGCCGCGGCGAACACCAAGATCCTGACCCGGATCATGCCCCCACCCCCGACGTCTGTTCCGGCTCGTCTTCCGGGCGCCGGGGTCCACGAAAACGGCGGACCAGGAAGGCGTTTGCCGACAGGAAGACGGCGCCCAGAAGAATGAATCCGATCCCGCGGACCATGAGTCCCAAATCGGTGTCGAAGAACCTGGCTCCCATGAGCGCCGCCAGAATGAGCATTCCGAGATTGACGGTCCCGATCCTCTCCCGGCGGACGCCGCGAACCAGGACCGAGACTCCGGCGGCCAGCAAATAGAGATTCAACAGAAACACCGGGACCAGCGTCGACTCCAGCGCCAGCATCAGGACATGGGCAAGGAACGCAACCGCGCCGAAGAAACCCCAGAACAGTCTCTGCGGACGGCCCTGCAGCAGGCTGAACCAGCCCAGGATCACGGACAGCGCGAGGCAGGTTCCGATGAGAACCATCCCCGGCATGGCGTCCGCCCAATTCCACTCCCCGGAGCCAATCCGTCCCAGATGTTGCCAGGAATCGCGATAGGAAAACCGGAAGGCCATCACGAAGATTCCCAGTCCGCCGACGCATTGCAGGGGCCCCTGCCAAATGCGGGAAACCTGTCCGAACCAGATCCGGCCCACCAGGTACAAGACGGAGAACAATCCCGCGTAAGCGACCAGATGCAGGTGTTCCCAAGACTCGGAGATGGAGAATCCGAATCCGAAACCGAGGGAGACGGCGCCGATCCAGAGCAGGAGAACGAGTCCGGCGCTCTGCCGTTCCCGCCGCAGCAGTGACCAGAGATAGGGTGTAACCAGAGCGAGCATGACCCAGTAGAGAAGGGGGCCTTCCCCGGCGTCCGCCTCGACCCCTCCCAGCGCCGTTACCCCAACCAGATAGAGCGCCGCGGCCGACCCCGCTCTCGTCAGATAGACGAGCGGCACCGCCAGCAGCATCCAGGTCAGGAGGAAGCGGCCGGGGTCTCCGGGAATATGGTAGGTCTGTGCGATGAGGGCCATGGCGGACCCCACGGCCAGAAACCAGAAGCAGGCCGTCCCTTCGCGCCAGGACCGGGAAAGGACAGAACGGAAGACCACCCATCCGGCAGCCCCTTGAGCGCCCAGCAGAATCGAGAAGGAGATTGCGGCGCGGAGCGTCCGGGAGAGCTCCTCCCAGTTGTACGCCAGGACCAGGATGATCCCGAGACCGATCAGCGCGGAACCGAAAACCGCGGTGACGGTCAGGCCGAGTTGGCGAGCGGCGGGCCTTCCGGCGTCCTGGTAATGGGAGCGCAGCCGATCGGCTGCATCCGTGGTCAGGATCCCGCGCGACACCAGGTCGGGAAGCTCTCCCAGGAGCCAGTCGGGACCCTTTCTGCTCAACACTTCCCTGTGTTTGTCTCCTCGACTTCCCCCACCTTTAGCAACCCGTGGCAAAAGTCGTCACGGCATTCGACCGTCCCTGCATCCCGGCGGACTGCGTTGCGATTCGGGCACATACTCCCGGTATGCGCGCCCATAGCGCCTTGTCCGGCGGGCGCAGGAACGGTCTC
>JAPOYZ010000244.1:3130-4562 GCA_026706325.1 Candidatus Aminicenantota bacterium | reverse complement strand
TGAGTCTGTCAACTTGGTCAGGGCCAATGGCTTCCTGCCTGCCGTCCCCGACCCTCGCCCTCGTGTCAGCCCCTCGCCGCGGCCGGAATACCGTAGCGGTGAAGGGTGCTTTCCAGGGTCGGTTTGCCCAGGCGAATCCGTTGATCGTTCAGCAGGTAGGAGAACAGGTACCCGGCGCCGAGCATGAGGATTCCGATGAGGAAGCAGTACATGACGGCCCTGTCGGGATACACGTCCTTCAAATACCCTACGTACAACGGCCCGAAGATCCCGGCGGCAGCCCACGCCGTCAGAACCGCGCCGTAGATCGTCGACATCTTTTTCGTTCCGAACACGTCGAGAACGAAAGGTGGCATGGTGGCGAAGCCGCCCCCGAAACATAGCAGCACGTAGCAGACCAGCACGGAAAAAACCCAGGGGTTGGTTTCCGTCATGAGAATCCCGAAGACGAGCATCTGGCTGGCCAGCAGTACCCGGAAAACCATTGCCCTGCCGAAGCGGTCGGAAAGCAACCCCCAGAAGAGACGCCCCAGGCCGTTGCAGATCGAGCTGACCGCGATGAGCGTCGCGCCGTACTCGGCAAGAGTGGTGGGCTCGATCGAGGTATCCGCCAGTCCCCAGATTTCCTGAAGCAGCTCGGACTGGAAGCTGATCACCGAGATCCCCGCGGCGATGTTGAAGAAGAAGACGATCCACATGATGGCGAACTGCGTTGTGCGCAGGTAGGGACTGGAGGACTCCGGCTCCTCGAACCCGGGGGGCTCGTCCGTGCCGCCGGCCTGGGGAACGGAACCTGCAGGGGGGTCGCTCAGGGCGAGGCTGCTGGGAATCAGGATGCAGGCGAACACGATCCCGAGCCACATGAACACGAGCGGAAGGTCTCCTGCTGTGCGCAGGATCAGAAACGGGGCCAACCCCTTGCTGAGAAGGAAGGCTCCCACCCCGAAGCCCATCACCACGATGCCGGTGGCCAGTCCCTTGCGGTCGGGGAACCACTTCGCCACGGTGGCGACCGGCGTCACGTATCCCAGGCCGATTCCCGCTCCGCCGATCACCCCGTAACCCAGGTAGAAGAACGGTACGGACCCCAGGTGAAGGGCCCCGGCGGCAATCAGGTACCCGCCCGAGAACAGTATGCTGCCGGCCAGGGCGAGCCACTTCGGCCCCAACCGGGGAAGCATGTTTCCCGCCCAGGCCGCTGATACTCCAAGGGAGAAGATGGCGATACTGAAAGCCCAGGCTGTCTCGGTGTGGGTCCAGCCGACCTGACGTACCAGTATCGTCTGGAAAAAACTCCACGCGTACACCGTTCCGAAGCAGACCTGCAGAACCGTGCAGAAGAGCGCGATGGCGCTTCGCGGAATTCGCACCCGCCCGCCTCCTTGACTAACCGGCCCTTTCCGAAAGCCCGTCCGGCTCTTCCGGGCCGGGG
>JAPOYZ010000244.1:0-3120 GCA_026706325.1 Candidatus Aminicenantota bacterium | reverse complement strand
CCGGCCCGGAAGAGCCGGACGGGCTTTCGGAAAGGGCCGGGGGATCGTCCGGAAACGTGGCGGAAGAGCCGGGCCAGATCCCCGACCTCGTCCTCGCGGGCGAGCAGCTCTCCCTCCGGCGCCTTTTCCTCCGCACTGCCTCCGGAAAGCTCGACGGCGTAAGCGAGCAATCCACCCAGGGGCTTGGCGGCCAGGTTGACGAACCAGATCGAAGCGAGGACTCCGACGACGAGGAAGATGCAGATGAGGATTACCTGCTGGCCGATTGCCCGCTGAATCTTGAGGGCGACGATGTCGAGATCCATGCCCACGTGCACCGTGCCGGCGACCCCGGCCAGGATCGGGCTGCCGACTTCCATGAAATCACCCATTCCCGGAATGTTCCGTTCGACCGGCTCGGTGCTGGACGGATCGCTCGCGAGGATTTCCTCGGGGATGCCGGGCACGAAGGTATGCGCCAGGTACTCGCCCGATTCGCTGGTGATGTATATGTAGCGGATTCCCTGGATCTCGACGAACTGGTCGATCAGCGACTGCAGGGTCGCCAGGTTGCGGTTCAGGAGTATGTCCACGCTCGAGTCGGCGATGCTCTTGGCGATGTTCCTGCAGTTGGCTTCGTACTCCGCGGACAGCTGGGTGTCGACGGTGTAGATGCAAAGGCTGGAGGTCGACAGTACGATCAGTCCGAAGAGCGCGAAGATCCCGAAGCGCGTTTTCTGGAAGAGTTTCTGGATTTTCATCGTCAACCCAGCCAGGTCTGCCAGTCGTCCAGAGTCACGAAACGGCCCTCCTGGACGACGGTGTAGTAGACGGTCTGGAGTCCCTGCCGCCGGGCGGGCCCGAAAGAGACCTTCTCGCCGATCCCGAGATCGAAGTCCCGCACCGAGAAAACCGCTTCTTCCAGCCCGGCCCTGTCGGGGTTTTCCCCCAGGCGCCGCAGAATCTCCGTCATCAGCTTGGCGTCGAGGAACCCCTCCAGACTGACGAAGCTCTGCGGAAAGGGGCTGTAGGGTTCCCGTACAAGCTCCCCGGGGACTTCGGGATCGTGGCGGGCCATCAGCTCGCGATACTCCCGTACCGCCGGAATGGAAGTATCCTCGTAGCTGGGAACCACCTGGGAATTGACCAGGAAGCGGGTGTATTCCCCGGCATCCTCACGGCCCTCGCTGAGCAGCTGAAGGAGGTTCTCGCTCCCGACGAAGGAGAGGTTGGCTATCGGAACCCGGAGGCCGAGGTCGACGGCGTCGCGGGCGAAGGCGGCGCACGCGGCGTACGAACCGATGCAGATCACCGCTTCCGGTGAAGCTGCCTGCAGTATCTCCACCTGCCGTCTCATGCTGCCGGTGAACCTCTGTCCGCGGCGGTAGGTCGCCTCGCCGACAAGCCGCTCGCCGTGCCCCTCCAGAGCCGCCCGGACTCCGGCCCAGCCGCTGCGCCCGTAGGCGTCGGCCTGATAGAACACGGCGATCCGTTTCCTGCCGACCCGCACGAAGTTGTCGACGAGCCCCGCTGTCTCCTGGCGGTAGGACGCCCGCAGATTGAAGGCGAAGTCGCCGTACGGGGGCTCCCGCTGGGGTTGGGCCCCGGTGAAGGGAAAGAACAGGTAGACCAGTTCGTCCTGAAACTTCTTCAAAAGGGGCAGCACCCGGGTCACGGTCGGTGTGCCCACGTAGCCGAACAGGAGGAAAACGCGGTCCTCCAGCATGAGCTTCATGGTGTTGCGGACGCAGGGGTCGGGTTGGTAGCCGTCGTCGTAAAGCTTGAGTGCGACCTTGCGGCCGCCGACGCCGCCGTTGCCGTTGGCGTGGTTGAAGTAGGCCCTCGCTCCCCGGTAGAGCTCGCTGCCCAACCCCCGGGATGGACCGGAAAACGCCGCGGACATGCCGAGGACGACCTCGTCCTCCCGAAGTCCGGCCGTATGCGCCCGGTCCCCTTCTGAATAGTCCTCCGCCTCGGCCGGTCCGGGTGGGGCGCTCAGCAAGTTCGCCCAGGGCGCCGCAAGCAGGCCGGCAAGCCCGCCGCGGAGCAGCGACCTTCGAGTCAGCACCGGCGCCCGGCCGGCGCGGGCGCCGCCATCGCCGCCGGCATCGTCACAAAGATTCATTCCGTTTCCTCCCTTTGGGGGAAAGTCCTCAGGGACTGCGGTCAGTGCAGGTTCTCACGGATGAAGAGCTCGACTTCGGGAATGTGCTCAACCGGGTCGACGCCGCGCATGACCGCCGCCAGGTTGCCGCGCGCGTCGACGACGAACGTCGAGCGCTGAAAACTCCCGCCGGTGCAGACACCGTACGCCGCACAGACGGAGCCGTCCGTGTCCGCCAGCAGGACCGCGTTCAGGTCGTGCTTTTGTATAAAGGATTCGTGGCTGGCCAGATCGTCCTGGCTGATGCCGACCAGAAGCGTGTCGAGGGCGTCGAATCGCGGTTTCGCATCACGGAAACCGATCGCTTCCCGGGTTCACCCGGGGGTATCGTCTTTCGGATAGAAGAACAGCACGACCTTGCGGCCGCGATGCCGGGCGAGGTTGAAGGTGCCCCCGGTGCTGGCGGGCAACTCGAATTCAGGGGCCGGACTCCCAGTCCGCACTTCATCCGACATTGCTAACCTCCTTTCCGAGGGCGACAATATAGGCCACCCGACAAGGCCTCCCAATGCGGCAACCAGCTGCGAATGCAGCACGCCGGATGGCGGCAATTCCCGTGAGCGACGACTTATGAAACTTACATCCGATCAGGTTTCCCGTTTCCAGGAAGACGGTTTCCTCGTTGTGGAGAATATGATATCGGGCGCAGAGGTGTCGGCACTTCGACAGAGAACCGAGGAGATCGCCTGTGGAGGCGTCGACTTTCCTTCCGACAAAATCGAGTTCGAGCCCGGGTCTGAAGATCAGGGACGCGACATTCGCAACCTGCGCAAGATCAATCACCCCAGTTCCAGCGACGGTTTCTTCCTCGACCACGCACGCAAGCCCGCCTTGCTGGAGGCGGTCGCCTCCCTGCTGGGACCCGACCTCAAGCTGTTCGGCGATCAGCTGTTCGTGAAACCGCCGGGCGGGATCGAGAAGACCTACCATCAGGACTCGCCCTACTTCAAAATCGAGCCGATGGCCCTGGTCACCGC
>JAPOYZ010000179.1 GCA_026706325.1 Candidatus Aminicenantota bacterium | reverse complement strand
TCCTGTCCCCCCTCTTCATTCTTCTCTCTTTTCTTCTTCCGCTATCGCCTCGACCACCGGAGGCTCCTGCCAGCCCTCCTCGATTCCGTCGACTCCCTGAACTCGAAACCGGCCCTGAGCCAGATCGAACTCGGCCGAGACACCGTTGGCGTACTCGACCCGCTGCAGGGTGCGGTCGCCGTTCAGGAACTGGTGGCTGGTCATCTCGGCATATCCCACCGACTGAAAGTAGGCATGCCAGAGGCGGAGCCACTCCAGGCGCCGTTTCATGGCGCCGGTCTCCCAATGGTGCTTTTCAATCAGCGCTTCTCCTCCCGGAAGCCAGTTGTGTGAGGGCATGGCCCCGTACATGAGTTCGTAGAGCCGGGGGTGGCGGTCGGCGTACCAGTCATACTTGGGGGCGAAATAGTAGCCGCCGCCCGAGAAGTGCGCCGCGTAACAGTCGTTGAAGGCCAACTGGAACAGAGGGATCGGTTCGCCTTCCCGGAGCCGGTCCCGGGACCAGTCGGTAAAGAAGAAGTAGTCGCTCTCCCCCATGCACCAGAAACGGGCCAACTCGGCGCCGGGGACGATTCCCCGCCGCCGGGCCTCCCGGAACGTCTCCACCTGCGTCTCATAGGTCATCCGGCGAGTGATGGGGCCCTCCGCCGATTGGTGTTCCGAGTGCCCCCGATGGGCGGCGTGGCCGTCGAAGTAGAGGGCATCCATTCTCAATCCCTTGGCCTGGACGTGATCCAGCAGGGCCTTGAGGGCTTCCAACGCGTAAGCGTCGCTGAACCGGGGGAAATCGACGCCGCTGAGCTTGGACGGGTCGTAGTGGGGTGCGTCCTCGTGGAAGACGTGGGGCATGACGAAGAACTTGACGGAACACCCCAGGGCGTGGACCTGCTCCTCCAGCCGGCGGGCCGCCGGCCATCCCCCGGCCACCGTCGGCTCTTCTCTCAGGTACTCCTGCCAGCCGGCCGGCGTCCTCTCTCCTGCCGGCCACTTGGGGTGAAAGAAGGTGACCGGGAGACCCGCGGCCTGGAAGCGGCGGATGTTCTCCAGCACCTGCGGGTGGTGCTCCGGGTTCCACTCGATGAGCCGGTATTCAATCCCCGAGAGGAACCGTTTCAAGCCCGGTTCGGAGGCCGTGCGATCGCTCAGGGAGGGCAGGGAACGGGAGGCCTCCACGTGCCGCCGGTAGGCCTTGGCCATGTCCACGTGGTCCTGTTCCCGGTCGAAGACCCAAAAAGCCCGCCGCGCGTAGCTCAGACTGTCCAACGAGGCCTTCCAGTCCAGGGCGATCCGGGAGTGCCGGCCCGGATCGTGATCCACGCGGACGGCCGCGTTCCACCAGGTGTCGACGATTGTGTAGGCCGAACGGCCGCCCGCCACCAGTCCGACCAGGGGCAGGCTGTATTCGGCTCCAAGAAGGCCGGCGAGAGACACCGGGCTGGGAGAGTCGGACCGGATCATGTATCCGGAACCCCAGGGCGCCACCAGGTAGGACGACGGGCCCGGATCCAGGGCCAACGTGTACAGGTCCAAGACCTCCCGGATCGTGTCCTTGCCCCCGGCCTGCGACACCTGGACGTGAAGCCGGCCGTCCCGGTCCAGCGTCAGATCGCACCCCAGTACGGCGTCGGTTTCTTCCCATCCGCTCAGCCGGACCCGATAGCCTTCAAGTTCGCCCTCCCGGTACTCTTCCGCTCGTTGCCGGGCTGCATCCTTGCAGCTCATGGTGCGTGGACTGTTCTGCTCCGGAGAACCGGAAGCCCGGACCTCGACGCTGGGCGTCTCCGATCTCCACGTGGGAGTGGGTTCCGAACCGTAGTAGACCGAGAGCGACAGGTCCCGGTCGATGCCGAACGTCAGTTCGCCGCTTTCCAGCTCGAGCCAGTGCCGCGACTCCCGGACCGGACCCCCACCACAGGAGGCGAGCAGGAAGAGGAGGAGAATCGGAAGCTGGAGGAATGCGTTGCTGATGTTCATGGAATCACCTCGGTTCCATGGCAACATGCCAGCCGGTCCGTGGCAAGTGCGCCGCTCCGTGGGAGGGGCGACTTTTAGTCGCCCTCTTGGGGGGGGTAGGGGGGACGCAGTCCCCCCTTTACTCTTCTACCCCTCTAATCTTCTAAGCTTCCCCACGGCCGACTTGTACAATAAACAACAATGAAGACAGGGCGACAGGAAAGTCGCTCCCGGACGGCGGTAGGAAAACCGCCGCTCCGCTCCGCTCCCCTCCCGGCTTCTGCCTCCGGACACGTGGGTGCGGTAGACTGCGCTGCATGACCTGCAACGGAAGAAGCTTGCTGGAGAACGGCTGTCTGGCGGCTGCCGCCGTCCTCATGGTGACCGGACTGGCCGGGTGCTCTTCGCATCCGTCCCAGGACCGGGAGCCGGTCCGGATCGGCGCCAGCAAGCAGCTCTTCATCGACGACCACATCGTGGAGACCATGGCGTCCGTCTCCCGGGTTCTGAACCGGCCGGTCAAGCATCCCGGAGGACCGGTGTTGAGGCCCGAGCGCAAGTGGGAAGGAAACTTCGCCGCCGTGACCTCCGTGATCTACGATCCCCAGGACGCCCTCTTCAAGATGTGGTACGTCCCCAGCCTGATCACGGCCGAGCGGCCTCCCGGAGCACTGGGGGAATACGAGAGCCTGCTTCGCGCCAGCAACTACCGGGAGGAGTTGGACCTGTCCTGCTACGCTGTCTCCCGGGACGGGGTTCGCTGGGAGAGACCCGAGCTGGGTCTGGTGGAGTTCGAGGGCTCGACCCGCAACAACATCATTTCGGACCGGTCGGTCCGCTCCGAAGGCGGGCTCTACAACTCGGGCCGGGCGCCCAACGCGTTCCGGGACCACAGGGAGCAGGATCCGGACCGGCGCTACAAGGCCCTGGGTTACGCCCGGGCGGCGAATGGAAAGATCGGCATCTGCATCTACTTTTCGCCTGACGGGCTCGCCTGGAACGAGTATCCGGGAAACCCGGTCATGGTGGCGACGGGCGACACCCACACCGTGCTGGGTTGGGACCCTTCGCGAAACCAGTACGTGGCCTATCTGCGCCCGGGATGGAAGGACTACCAGGAGGCCGTCGCAGCCTACGACTCCATTCCGCCCGAGGTTCGAGCCGCCAGTCTGCCCTCCCATGCGCTCGACCAGTTGGCGCCTGCCGCCGGAGACCGCCGCATGCGGACCATCGGTTTCTCGTCCAGCGACGACTTCGTTCACTGGTCGCCCATCGAACCGGCCTTGATTCCCGATTCGACGGATCCGGTGGACCTCCAGTTCTACGGCATGCCGGCCCTGCTCTACGAAGGAATCTACCTGGGGTTTCCCTGGGTGTTCCGAACCAACAGCCTGACCATGGAGAGCCATTTCGCCTACAGCCGCGCCGGCCGGGAATTCCTGCGCCTCCCGGACCGGGGCCCCTTCATTCCGCTCGGAGCCAACGGCACGTGGGACGACGGCTGCGTCTACGTCCGGCAGCCAATCGTGCACGACGGCACGATCTGGTTCTTCTACCTGGGCGTCAACTGGCGCCACGGTGTGGAGGACCTCTTGTCGGAGGGGGAGAACGCCGAGGCGGCCGTGGGTCTGGCCACCCTGCCGCTGGACGGGTTCGTCTCGCTGGACGCCGGTCCCAATCCGGGGACGATGACGACCCGCCCGCTGATTTTCGAAGGGAGCCGCCTGCTGGTGAGCTTCGAGGACTCGCAAAAAGGGTCGGCCGGCGTGGACCACCACTCTTCCCTGCGGGTGGAGGTGCTGAACTCTCAAGGTGAACCGCTGGAGGGTTTCGGTCTGGAGGAGATGGATCCGGTTACCCGCACCGTCGCCGGTCAACCGGACTCATGGGCCGGATCGTCCGATCTGTCGGCTCTGGCCGGCCAGCCGGTGCAACTGCGTTTCCACCTGCGCAACGGCAAATTCTATTCCTTCCGGTTTCAATAGGAACGAGCTTTCCGTCATGGCATCTCCCGAGGAGGAAGTCTCCCCCGCGGGAGTCGTTCAGAGGAATTCGTAACCAATCTTCCGACATGCATGTCGGATCGGCTCGATCAACATCGGGCTGCTCAACTCGCCGTGGAAGCCGGGCGTGTCCGGGAACGGGTTGACGTCGAGGGCGCGTTCATAGAGCGCGATCACAGGCCGGTTGGTGAGCGAGGAGGGGTAGTACAGTCCATGTATGCCGCCGTAGCGTTCGTACAACGCGCGCGACCAGTTCTGGGAGTAGATTGCCGGTCCGCTGACCAGTTTCATGGAACCGCCGGCTCGGACGCAGAAAGTGCCGGTCAGATCGAGCAATGACAGGTCGTTAACCAGCTTGAAAGACACCAGCCAGGGCCGCTGAAGAAATCTATCGACGGTCCGCCGTTCTTGAAAGACTTCTGCCAATGCAGTCGAAATATCGACGGCAAGATACAGGATGCCGCGCGTCTGTTCTTGAGATCTCTCCGCGTCGTCGGGGTGGTGATGATCGAAGCGAGCCGAGGTCGGCCCGTAGTGTCGGAACCCGCGCCACTGGGCCGGATGGTCACCGCCGCGCCGATAGATGCGGTGCAGCGGAGTCCCGCTACGAAGTGAGACCAAACTCGGAGGAAGACTCTG
>JAPOYZ010000536.1 GCA_026706325.1 Candidatus Aminicenantota bacterium | reverse complement strand
ATACGCCCCCGGTCTGGGGCACCGGGCGCTCCTCCACCGGGAGCACCGGCTGGCCGGTCTCCCGGTGCAACACGAAGACCATCCCCATCTTGGTGGGCTGAGCCACCGCCGGAATCTCCTGTCCGTCCTGTTCCAGCGTCACCAGCACCGGCTGGGCCGGGAGATCGTAGTCCCAGGTGTCGTGACGTACCGCCTGGAAATACCAGACGAGCTTTCCGGTGAGGGCGTCCAGCACCACCAGGGAGTTTCCATACAGGTTCTGACCGTCGCGATCGGGGCCCAGGGGAGAGGCCGTCGGGACGAAGACCCAGCCCCGCTCAGTGTCCACGCTGATGACGGACCAGGCGTTGGCGCCGGAACGGTCCTTCCACGAGTCTCCCTCCCAGGTCTCGTTTCCCGGTTCTCCCGGCCGGGGAACGGTATGGAACTCCCAGACCAGGTCGCCCGTGAGCACGTCCCAGGCCCGGACCTTACCGCTGGGACCCTTGCTCTGCTGGCCGGAGCTGAGCCGGGAGCCGGTGACCACCACGTTCTGGTAGACGGCCACCGGGGAAGTGAGGGTGTAGATGCTTTTGGGCCAGCGCGTGGTCATGCCCCCGTCCAGGTCCACCCACCCGTCCTCGCCGAACTCGGGGATCAGCCGGCCCGTGTCGGCATCCAGCGCGAACAGCCGGGCGTCTCCCGTTCCCATGAGGATCCGCCGCTGGGATTTTCCGTCGACGGTCCCCTCCCAGTAGGAGACACCCCGGTGCTGGAGGTAATAACGGTCGTCGCCGCTGCCTTCCTGCGGATCGAACTCCCAGAGCTCCCGGCCCGTCTCCGCCTCCAGGGCGATGACCCGGTTGGACGGCGTGGACAGGTAGAGGACTCCGTCCACCACCAGAGGCGTGGTCTCCCACGGAGCCTGCATCCGGTCGGGGATGGTCCGGTGCGGGCGCTTCACCTCTCCCATGCGGTAGATCCAGGCCACCTCCAGTTCCTGGACGTTGGTCCGGTTGATCTGCGCCAGGGCGGAGTACCTCGTCCCGCCAGGGTCCTTGCCGTGGTACCGCCAGTCGTTGTCATCCGAAGGGTCGGGCGCCGGGACGCAGTTCGCGGCCAGCAAGAGTGGGAACAGGAAAAGAAGATTTCGCCACCAAGTGCCGGTTTTCATGGTTCCTCATCATGCCATGGGTTGACGGTAGGGGCGACCCTTGTGTGGTCGCCCTCCGCCTACGCCACCGCAAGTGCAACGAAAGAGGGCACCCACAAGGGGTGCCGCTACAGTAGGAGGGGGGACATGTTGTCCCCCATTCTTTTTCCGCGCAATCCCAAGAGTCGGGGACAGGGATGTCCCCGCTCCTGCTGCCGCAGGTGACAGGTCTCGCAGCGGTTGGGGGCCTTGTGGTCCGTAGGGCAGTCCATTGGAGGGGGGACCGTTAGTCTCCCACCGCTCTGCGGAAGAGGGGGTTAAAAACCCCCACTCCTATTGCCGGACGTGGCAGACTTCGCAGCCGTTGGAGGCCTTTTGCGCTGCGTGGCAGTCCATGCAGAACTCCATCGAAGTCGGCTTCTCCTGCACCAGGACGTCCCGCGTGGCGACGGGGCCGTGACAGGCGGCGCATTCGATCTTGGCGTCCACGGCGTGCAGCGCGTGTGAGAACCAGACGTAGTCGGGCACCCGGTAGATTCGCACCCAGGGAATCGTCTCCCCCGCTTTCGCGGCCTTGGCCAGCTTCAGGATGTCCGGACTGTCGCTCTTGACGGCGGTGTGGCAGACCATGCACGTGGACTCGGCCGGCAGGCCCGCCGCAAACCCCGGTTCCTCGATTGCGTGGCAGAAGGAGCACCGCACTCCGGCGGCCGCATGGACCTTGTGGCTGAAGGGGATGGGCTGAGGCTCCGGCGCCTTGCCGTCGTTGCGGGGCGCCCCGGACAGGACGCCGCCCAGAATCAGAACCAGGGCGGCTATTCCCAGGCGCCGGCCACGAGGACCGGGCTCAAGCCAGCGCAAAGGCCACGAATTCATCGCCGGAATTGGAAGCGGCCTGGCCGCCCCCGGCGGCAATGACCACATACTGCCGGCCCTCCGCCTCGTAGGTGGACGGGGTGGCGAAGCCGCCGGCGTTCAACTGATGCTCCCAGACCACCCGTCCGTTGCCGGAGTCGTAGGCGCGGAACTTCTTGTCGAAGGATCCGGCTACGAAGATCAGGCCTCCGGCCGTGGCGATGGTCCCGCCGTGCATGGGGCTCCCCGTCCCCGTGATTCCCCGGGCCTTCAACTCCGGAATCTCTCCCGCCACCACCCTCCAGACAAAATCCCCCGAGTCCAGGTCGATGGCCGTCAGGTAGCCCCATGGGGGCTTGATCGCCGGGTACTCTTCATGGTCCCGCAGCAGGGCCCGTTCCGGAAGGGCGTAGTCGAAGGGTTGATCCTCCCGGGCGGGAGCCAGCGTGATGCGGTTGGTCCATTCGCTGGTGTTGACGAACAGCCGGTTGGCCGCCGGGTCGTGGCTGCATCCGCCCCACAGGGCCCCGCCCCGGAAACCGGGATGGATGATGGTCCCCTCCAGGCTGGGCGGAGTGTAGAGAGCGCCGACGCGGGAACGGTCGTAAATCTCCTTGACGAAGGCGTGGGACTCGGGAGAGATGTCGGTGATCTGATCCGGCATGAAACCTTGCCGGCACAGAGGAGGGGGCTTGGACGGAAAGGGTTGGGTCGGCCACAGCTCCTCGCCTGCAACATCCGACGCGGGCATGGGCCGCTCCTCGACGGGAAAGACCGGCTCGCCCGTCTCCCGGTCGAAGAAGAAGATCCACCCCATCTTGGTGGGCTGCGCCACGGCCTCGAAAGTCCGTCCGCCCTGGGTCATGTTGATGAGGGCCGGCTGGCACGGAAGGTCGTAGTCCCAGACGTCGTGGTGGACGGTCTGGAAGTGCCATTTCCGCTCGCCGGTGGAGGCATCGAGGGCCAGGACGCAGTTGCCGAAGAGGTTGGCCCCCTTTCGGTTGCCGCCGTAGAAGTCGAAGGCGGGCGAGCCGATGGAGGCGAAAACCCAGCCCCGCGCCGGGTCCAGGCTCATGCCGCCCCAGTTGTTGGTCCCGCCCGTGGTCTTCCACGAGTCACCTTCCCAGGTATCGTTTCCGAACTGGCCCGGACGAGGGGTGGTGTGGAAGATCCAGCGCCGCTTTCCGGTGGCGGCGTCGTAGCCCCGGATGTGGCCCGGGGCCTCCGGATAGGGTCCCTCCGCGCCGCCGCCTCCCGCGATGATCAGGTCCTGGTACGCCACCACCGGACTGGTCAGGTTGAAGGAGAGTCCGGTCATGTCGTGGTCGAAGTCCTCCTTCAGGTCGATGACTCCGTCCTGGCCGAATCCGGGCGTCAGCTTCCCGGTCCCGGCGTCGATGGAATAGAGCATGTCCCGGACCGGCATGAAGATACGGCGGTCGTCGGCACGCTCCGGGTTTTGCCAGTAGGTGACTCCCCGGTTGACCCCCGGGGACCCCCGTAGCGGCTTCCCGCCGCGGGGATCGAAGCTCCAGAGTTTCCGGCCCGTGGCCGCATCCAGCGCGTGGACCTGGAGCGTGGCCGTGGAGACGTACATGCGTCCGTCCACCACGATGGGCGTGCACTCGATGGTGGTGGCCGGACGCTGCATGGCGTCCCCGGTCCGGTAGGTCCAGGCCACCTTCAGCTCGGAGACGTTGGCCCGGTTGATCTGGTCCAGGGGCGAGTAGCGGCCGGCGCCTGCGTCTCCGCCGTAGTGCTGCCACTCCCTGGCGGCGGGGTCCACGCGGTTTCCGGCCGGGGCGCAGGCGCTCCAGGCGGCGGCCAGCGCGGAACTCGTCTTCAGAAAGTGACGGCGGTCGATCGGGCCCTTCATGCCGGACGTGGGGGTCACTTGGCGAAGGTTCGAATGAGATTCACCAGTTGCCACCGCTCCTCATCGGAGAGCTTCTTCTGGTAGCCGGGCATGGGGTCCTTGCCGTTGGTGATCTTCCAGAAGAGCTCACCGTCGGTGACCTTGGCCATGGCTTCGACTTCGGTGAACGAAGGGGGCTTTTCCTTGAGCATGCCCGCCACCGGCCCATCCGCGCCTCCGGTCTCGCCGTGGCAGAATTTGCAGTTCTCGTCGTATTGGGTCCTGGCCGTGGCCATGGCTTCGTCGGTGGCCGCGTGGGGGTTCTTCATCTGCTTGGCCTCGTCGGGCGCCTCCCAATGTTGGGCGCCGGCGGCCAGCAGGAGCACGCAACTGCCCATTAGGCTCAAGACGAGTCGAGTGGTAAATCTTCGCATGGGTCCTTTTCTCCGCAACTTCGTGGAATGTGCCGTGGCCGGCGTGATCCCTGTTTTGCCGGCCACGCGATTGTAACACTAAGGGTCTGTGCCGGGCCGCTTGTCGGGGGGCCCTGCGGCTATTCCGGCACGGTCAGGACCAGCGCCGAAGCCCCGCCGGGGGAATGATAAACGGTGTTCACGGCCGTTTTCATGTGGGTGTGGCGGCCCAGGAACTCTCCCGTGTTGGGGTTGACGTCATAGAAGGGGAAGTTGCTGCTGGAGATGTCCAGCCGGATCCGGTGCCCCTTGTGGAACCGGTTGGCCGTGGCCCAGAGGTCGATATCCCGCCGGCGC
>JAPOYZ010000186.1 GCA_026706325.1 Candidatus Aminicenantota bacterium | reverse complement strand
GATCCAGGAAGTGCCATCTGGTCTTCCGTCCGCGGCGCCTGAGCTCCATCGCCTCATCCGGCAGAAGCGGCCAGGAATGCCAGACGGACGCAATCAGCCGGCCGTACTTCTCCAGAGTCCTGGCGGGATTGTACACCTGGTACTCGGCGTTGGGGCGATCCAAGTCGAACGAAACCTCGATGGGGACCGGACGCTTGTCGAGCGAGTCCAGCCCGGAGGCGTGCCAGGTCTCCACCGGGTAGAGGAACATCTTCTTGGGGATGGTCCGGCGCCCCGCCACGTGCTCGTGCGCCTCGACCCACACCCGCTTGTTCAACCGGGTGATTCCCGCCAGTGCGGCTACTCCTCCCATCGCCCCGACCGCCCTCATGACGATCCGCCGCGCCATGCGCTGGCTCGCCGTCGTCGAGTCGATCAGCGCAAGCGGCAGTCGGGCGTAGCGCTCGTAGCGCTCCCACCGCGAATTGCGTAGCGCCGCGGCCATCTCCAGCTCCTCCAGGGTGGGCAGGTCGAGATCGCCGGCGACGAACTCCTCGGGGCGCGCCCCGGTTCCCGCCGGTTCGCCGAGGCTTTCGGGCAGGTAGATCCGCGGTATCGGGAGGATGGAAGGGGAGTGGTCGAGGCGGGAGCGGGGAGGGGAAGGGGTCGGGGACGCGAGCCTGTCCATCAGGGGGTCGGGAAGGTCCGGGTCGGAGGCCTGGAACCTCGGCGTCCAGAACAGGTCCGGCCACTTCCGGATGTGGAAACGCCGGACTTCCGTCTCCTTGTCAGATAGGCGGACGGAGATGAAGATCAGGTGCAGGGCGAGGGAGACGGCCAGCGCCGCGCAGACCGTTCGGCGGTCCCGGTTCATGGAGGACGGGGAAGTCCCGGAGGATCATCTCGGTCTGGAGGACCAGTGCGCGTTGAAGGCATCGAATATTCCCTGTGCAGCCTTCTCGTGCACCGGCTCCAGGGTCGACCTGCTTGCGGGAGTCTCATTCCTCACCGATCTGATATAATTGGGTTGCCTTTCCGTAATGATCACCTGCTGCGAAAAGAGCAGACTGTCCCCGGCGGTCTCGTACAGGGAGACGCCGATCTCCGTCCAGCATATGGGGTGGGGCCGCTCCACCCTGGGATCGGTCTCGAACATGAAAAAAAGCGTCCAGACGGTGAACGAGAGGCGGAAGGCTCCGTTCCACGGTTCCAACCCCAGGGGCGATTGTGTGATCTTCCGGCTCACCCGCGGCAGAATGTAGCGATGGATGTCCGTAACCTGGGAAGAGAGGTAGCGACTGTCACGGGACCCGAGGAATTTCATCATGGCATCGGTTCCGGAAGACTCTTCGACGATTTCCCAAGCTGCACGGATTCGCTCCAGCTCCCCGGTGAGGTCGTAATTGCTTCCTGCTTCGATGATCAGCCCTGAATTGTGCGTTACCCGTTCGGTCGAGATGCCTGGCGGCGGCGGCGGTGGGGCCTCCGGAGGAAGGGTCGACATATGGGAGGGCGACCCCGGACAGCCCCAAAGCGCCAGCGCCGCCAGCAGCAAGCCGGGGGAGAGTCCGGTTATCCTGCGATCTGCCATGACAGGCTCCTTTCTTCGGGTCGATCGGTCGGGGAGGTTCCCGCGGTCGGGGGATGCAGCTGGCCTTTACAGCTGAATTACCGGATTAAATCAGGGATCTCCAATGATTTCCGCACACTCCCCTCCGCCCTTCGCAGCGCCGCGAAGGCCGTTCAGCGGTCACGGTCCATGGAGACCGGGAGGTCCCGAAAGTTCACCTCGGCCTGGAGGACCAGTACCCGTCGAAGGCATCGAATATTTTTCGGGCAGCCTCCTCGTACACCTGATCCAGCGTCCACCTGCCGGCTCGAGTCTCTTTCCTTACCTCTACGACAAGGTTGGGATCCTGTCTGAAGAGCAGACTGTCTCCGGCGGTTTCGTACACGGAGACCCTGATCTCCGTCCAGCAGACGGGATGGGGCAATTCCGCCCTGATTCTTTCCTCGAACCAGAAATAGAGCGAAGGGACGTTGAACGAGAGGCGGTAGGCGCCGTTCCAGCGCTCGTATCGGAGGGGAGATTGCTCGATCTTCCGGACCAACCGCGGCAGGATGAAGCGGTGGATGTCGGAAACCTGGGAGGAGATGTAGCGACTGTCACGCGACCCGAGGAATGCCATCATGTCTCCGGCAATGCCACCTTCGGCGAGCTCCCAATCTGCCTCGATCAACTCCAGCTCCCTGGTGAGGTCGTAGGTGCTGCCTGCTTCGATGATCAGCCCCGACCCTTCCGGAACCTGTGCGGTCAGGGCGCGCGGTTGAGGCGGCGGAGGGGCTTGGGAAGGAAGAGTCGACATGTGGGAGGGAGACCCCGGGCAGCCCCAAAGCGCCAGCCCCGCCAGCAGCAAGCCGGGTGCGAGTCCGGTTATCCTTCGTTCTGCCATGGCAGGCTCCTTTCTTCGGGTGGAGCCGGCGGGGAAGTCCCCAGCCGCCGGGGGGTGCAGCCTGGCCGGTGCCGCAGAATTACCGGATTCAACCCGGGATTACCAATGATTTCCGCCCATTCCGCGGAGGAGGGGAGACCGTGAAAGTCGCCGTCATCGGCGCCGCCGGATGGGTGGGCCGGGCGGTGCTGGAGAGCTTTGCCGGCCGCCACGAGGTTCGCGCCTTCGACCGCAGCCGGGAGGCCTGGGAGGTGTACCGCCGCTTCGACGGGGACTGGGAGGGGGAGAAGGTGTACGGCGACGTCGCCGACTTCCACGACGTCGACCGCGCCCTGGAGGGGATGGAGGGGGTCGTCAACCTGTCCGCCTTCTTCGGCGAAGGGGTCCCTCCCGAGGACAGCGTCGAGCCGTTCCTCGTAAACGTCAAGGGGATGTGGAACATCCTGGAGGCGGCCCGCCGCCATGGGCTGAGGCGGGTGGTGCAGATGGGCTCCTGCGTGGTGCAGCGCCCGGACGGGGTGTTCCTGTCTTCGGAGGTCCGCAGCATGGAGGGGACCCTCTACGGGATCACCAAGCGCCTCCAGGAGGAGGTCTGCCGCCAGTACTACGAGGCCTGGGGAAGCCGCGTCATCGTCCTGCGGCCCTGCGGCATCGGCGACAGCAGGCTCGGCATCAACCGCGACGGCAGCCCGGCGCGCGGCGATATCGGCTGGGTGTGCCGGCACGACCTGGCCGAGGCCTGCCACCTCGCCCTGGAGAACGCAACCATCGATTTCGACATCATGCACACCGCCAGCCACCCCGAGGCGGACCGGCACTGCAACGCCGCCCGCTCCCGCGACCTCCTCGGGCTGGAGTACCGGGGGCATTTTCCGGGGGAGTGAGGCGGCCTCAGCCGCCCGATGCATCGACATGAAAGCGAGAAGGATCGTATACCTGGTTCACTCGATGATCTACAGCTCGCTGGCCGCCAGGGATCCGCGCGTCCTGCGCGACACCAACGCCGGGATCTACCTCGAGCGCGAGCGGCTGTGCGAGCGCCGCTGGCGGGCGGCGCTCCTCCAGCTGGAACCGGATGCCCTCTACTCCCAGCTCGCCGGGGGAGGTGAGTTTCTCGCCTGGGCAAGGGAGCAGCTGGGCGAGGACCGCGTCATCGAGCCGCGGGCGGAGTGGCGCGACGGCAAGGAGATCGAGGTCTACCGGCGGGAGCTGAGCGACTCCTTCCTGGCGCAGCTCGCCGGCAAGGGGCACAGCCTCGACCTCGAGACCACCCGGCTGGAGCTCTGGGGAGAGTCGTTCACCGGCTGCGTGTACGGGTACGGGACCGCCCTTGCCCGGCATCTCGGCCTGAAAATCCCGCCGTTCGTCGACTTCGACATGACCGTGCCGGACGAACGCCTCCTCTGCAAAGCGGAGCTGGTCGCCCACTTCCTGCTGCCGGGCAGCCCGGTGCGGGGCTACCTGTTCGAAAGCCCCCTCGGTTTTCCGGTCGGCCTGTTCATCGAGGGGTTCAGGAGGCAGGACGGCGGGGCCGCAGGCAGGATCAGGATCCCCGTCGACTGCAACAAGGTGACCGTGGAGAACGCCGCGGGGATCACCCTGTACGCCGATCTCGTGGTCGACCGGCCGAATCGCAGAATCCCTATCGAGCCGGTGCGCGGCTTCGAGGGGATCGCCGCCACCGATGAAGGACTGGAGATACCCCGGGGCATGCCCTGCTGTATCCTCGGGCTCCGGGTCTCCCCCGAAACTCTGCTGGAGGCCATGCAGAACGCCGCGGTCACCGAGGATTGAGGGTGTCCCTCCTGAATTCTACCTTGCGGGACCTTCGGTTGCGGTTCCCCAAGGCGCTGGGGAAGTCCGGGCAGCGCGTCGTTCCGGACAGCCTCAACCGCCACAGGTCAGCAGCCGGAATTTTTCCTCGCTTCTGTTACCAAAGCTCAGTATCCTTCTGTCCAATGAACTGAACCATGGTATGGGAACCATGGTTCAGTAGGGTATAGTTTGTTTTGGTATGGTTCAGTTTCCTTAATTTCTTTTCTCACAATCACAACCTGGAGGGTTACTCATGAAAGGCTTGAAGCACCTCATCATTGCCGCTTTGCTGGCCGGGGGCGTCTTTGTGGCTGGCACGTCCTCTGTGGACGCTCACAGCATTCCCGCCGCGCTTTACTATTATTCCCACGACAACAG
>JAPOYZ010000448.1 GCA_026706325.1 Candidatus Aminicenantota bacterium | reverse complement strand
GACCCTCGGACCTGGAAATCAACCGCGGTCTCATGCGGCGTCGTCGCTGTCCAGATCAGGCTCTCGACCTGGCCGTTTTCAGGCAGACGGAACGGCGAGGACATGTATTCGTAGCGGGGAGCGCGGTCGTACACGTTTCCCACGTCGTGATGAATCGCCCAGTGCACGCCCCGGGTCGGAACCGGGAGCCGTCTCTCGGCCGAGTATCCCGCCTCCGAACCCCAATAGAGGAAGGAGTCGGTGCGGTGATTTCCTCCCTTGGTGTGGCAGACGAAGAAGATGTCGTCGTGCCCGTCCCGGTTGTAGTCCGCCACCATCACGCCGGAGGCGGAATCGGTGGGCAAAAGGACCGGTTTCGGGTCGAGTCCCGACTCGGCGCCCCAGAAGACGTAGGACGGGTGATGCCGATTGACGCCGGCGTGGTAGCTGGAAACCACCAGGTCCAGGCGGCCGTCCCGGTTCAGATCGGCGATGGAGGCATCCTCGCTCCCGACCGTGTCCAGGAGCAGCATGCGATTCTCCGAGAATCCCGCTTCCCCTCCCCAGTAAACGGCGGTGCCGGCGGCGAACGGGACCGCTTGGGGTTCCGCGTCGATGGCGCGCTGGCCTTCGTCGGTCCGGAGCTTTTCCAGGTCGTACAGATTGCAGATCACGATGTCCAGGTATCCGTCGCCGTCGAGGTCCCCGATCTCGGCTCCGACGGCCATCTTGGAGGGAAGATACTGGACGTTCCGGTTGTCGAATCCGCCGGGTCCGTTCCAGAAGATGGCCACGCGGTCGCTGGTCCCGGTAAACAGCAGGTCCAGATAGCCGTTCCCGTCCAGGTCCGCCGCCTTGTGGAGCCGCACGTCGGGAAACTTGAGGATGAAGCGGTTGTCCATCCGATAGCCTGCGGGACCGCCCCAGAAGAGGCTCATCTCGTCCCGGCCGTGGGTCCACTCGCTGAGACTCAGGTCCAGGTAGCCGTCCCGGTTGAAGTCCGCCACCACCACGCTGAAGCCCCTCCGTGTGGGGAGATGAGTGGTCCCGGTCCGGGAGAGTCCTTCGGGCGTCCCCCACAAAATGTCGATCTGGCCGGCCAGCACCAGGTCGGTCCAGCCGTCCCGGTCGAGGTCGGCGATGTTGGCCGCGCTCAGGCCGGAGTAAGGCAAGGTCCAGCGGTCTTCAGGAGAATAGTCCCCTTCGGGCCGGCCCCAGTAGATATAGGCATTGGGAGCGTTGTTGGACGCATAGCCGTCCTTGCTCTGAGCAAACGCCAAGTCGCCCTTGCCGTCGCCGTCCAGGTCGCCGCTTGCCACCGACAACGCGCCTCGAGTCGGCAAATCCAGCCGGCGGGAGGGATCGAATCCTCCGGGCCCGTTCCAGTAGACGGTGGAGGAAACGTCGTAGCTCTCGTCGCTCTTCTCGTTGGCGAAGACCAGGTCCGGATAGCCGTCCCCGTTGAGATCCGCAGCCGTGCTGGCG
The DNA here is from genome assembly GCA_026706325.1 of Candidatus Aminicenantota bacterium. Taxonomy (GTDB): domain Bacteria; phylum Acidobacteriota; class UBA6911; order RPQK01; family JAJDTT01; genus JAJDTT01. The sequence goes on along the minus strand of JAPOYZ010000448.1, from coordinate 3,163 downwards.
CTGGCGGCCAGCGTGGGCAGGGCCGTTCTGAGATCCGGCCGGAATCCGTCCGCCGACCCCCAGTAGATGAAGGACGCATGGCCCGCCTGGTTGGAGAGGATCAGATCGGAATGCCCATCCCGGTCGAGATCGGCGGCTTCGATGCCCCGGGCCCGCCAGCCGGGCAACGCGGTCCGCCGCTCCGGATCGAAACCCCCGGAAGCCCCCCAGTAGACGTAACTGGGAATCGGGGTGACGGCGACCCCGCCGGCATCTGCGTCGAAGCCGGGCGCCGTCTCGTTGGCCACCGCCAGGTCGGGCCAGCCGTCGCCGTTCAAGTCGGCGGCGATCAAAGCCACGCTTCCCAACCCTTCCAGCCAAAGGGAGGCATCCGCCGAGTAGCCGGATTCGGATCCCCAGTAGACCAGCACTCCACCCGGTTCACCCTTGTAGTCCTGAACCGCGAAGACCAGATCGGGCGCCTGGTCCCGGTTCAGATCGGCAATGGCCACGTCGCGGGCGAAGCGGGTGGGCAACTGCGTGGTTCGGGGGGGAGAGTAGCCGTCCCCCGAGCCCCAGTAGATGTCTGAAACCGGCCGCACCACGCTGAAGTCGTTCCCCTCCCGGGTGAACTGGTAGGAGAGGCCGTTGCTGGCGAAGACCACTTCCGGGTAACCGTCGCCGTTCAGATCTCCCGTGGCCACGGCCTGGGCCGAAACCGTCGGCAGATCGGTCCTCCGCTCGGCATCGAACCCGGATTCGCTTCCCCAATAGAGGGCCGACCGGTTCTCGGTCCGGGTGCCGTTGTAGCCCTTGGCCACCACCAGGTCCGGATGGCCGTCCCGATTGAGGTCCGCAATGGCCACGTCCTGGCCGCCCTCCCCCGGGAGCGCGGTCCGGCTGCCGGCGGCCAAATCGTCCCGTCCCCAGTAGACCCAGGCTTCCATGTCGAAATTGTTGTCGTGGCTTCCCGGAAGGACCAGGTCGATAAGCCCGTCCTGGTTCAGGTCCAGTTCGTTGATGAGCCGGACGCTCCCATCCGCCCCCACGTATGTGTTGGCCCCACCGTCGGTCAGGGTCCCGTCGGCGAAATCGGCGAAGCTGGACTCCCTCCAGACCTCCCGGCCTTCCTGCACAGGAACCCGGGGCGTTTCTGCGGGAGGGGCACACGCAAGCAGGAGTCCCACAAGAGCGGCGATGGCCAGGACGGGGTACGCGGAACTCATGGTGGTCCTCCCGGAACCTGCAGTCGCCGTTCCAGAATCAGCGGCCGGTCCGCGCCGGAAAGAAGGTTGGTGACGGTGATGACGAGCCGAACGCCTGTCTCCCCCTCTTTCACGCTGACGGGAGCCACGGTCCGTCCCCGCTCCGCAATTCGCACCTCCCGGAGACCCGCGGCCGATTCATCTCCCGCCCTGGAGACCTTCATGCGAAAGGGGAAGGAGGAGGAGTTCGCAACGGACAGGAAGTGGCGTTTCCGATTCTCCTGGATGCTTGGAGTGACACTGAAACGGAGTGAGCTCTCGGCCAGAGCGCGGAGCCACTCTTCCCGCCCCCAGATCATCTCGCCGAAATAAGCCAGGGTGCGCCGCGCCTTGATGGCTTCCCGGATCGACGTCTCGCCCCGGCGCTCAGCCAGAACCAGGGTCATTTCCCGCCGTTCTCCCCGGCCCCGGTCCACCATCTGGTCGATGGGCCAGTGGGCGTCCGACGAGGCGATGACGGCCAGGTCGTGATCGAGGCACCAGTCCATCACCTCGGAGAAATACGGTTCCCCCCGATGGTATCCGATCCCCTTCCCACCTTTTCGGCCGCCGTTCCTCAACTCGATCCCGTCCAGCCACCCCAACTTCAGAAGCCGGGTGGCGTCCCGGACCCATCGAGAGCCGGGATGGGCCCAGATGATGACGGCTCCCTGGTCGCGGGCCGACCGGACCGCCGTGTCGAAGTCGCCGAAAAAGGGACTCTCGTCCTGAATGAATGCGACGACGTGATCCGAGTCCTCATCCTTGTATGTCGGTCCCGAAAGGGTCGTCAGCTCGGCCCCCCGAACCAGCATCAGACCCAGGGCCCGGGCCAGCGGAAGGGCCCGGCCGTAGGCTCGTTCCCGGTCCTGGGGCAGGGCCAGCTTCAGGTACTCGGGATGATCGGTGATGACCATCAGGTCCAGCCCGTCCCGCCAGGCTTCCCAGACCCGAGTTTCGGGCAGGACCTGTCCGTCGGAATAGATGGTGTGGATGTGGAGGTCCGCCTTGATCACCTGCAGACCCCGGACCAGCGGAAAGAAGATCTCTTGGCGGGAGAGCCCCTTGTGGCCTGCCACATAGGGCCAGCCGTACTTTCCGGCCAGCTTCTGTGCGGTCGTCTCCTCGGCCGGTTCGGCGCCCGGACTCTCTTGCGCCAAGACGAACGCGGCAACCAAGAACTGGAGGAGGATCACCGCGGCGGCTATTCGACCCATGGATTTGTTGATGGGGTTCAATCTCCGTTCCGAAGGCATGAGGTGATATAAGTATGCGCTGTCATGAACGTCAAGCAGCTACTGGATCTCAGCGGCAAGGTATCGGTCGTCACCGGCGGCACCGGGTTCTACGGCAAGCCCATTTCCGAGGGACTGGCCGAGGCCGGAGCCCACGTTGTCATCGCCTCCAGAAACCGCCAGCGATGCGAGGACTGGGCACTGGAGCTGGAAGGGAGGGGGCTCTCGGCCAGCGGCGACGGTTTCGACCAGGGGAGCGAGTCGTCAGTCCTGGAGTTCTGTGATCGAGTCTGGAAGCAGTTCGGCGCCGTCGACGTGCTGGTCAACAACTCGGTGGCCCGGACCATGCGAGCCTATGCCGACCCGCTGGAGGCTTGGGAGCGATCCATGGCGGTCAACTCCACGGGCGTCTTCGCCATTTCCCGGGCTTTCGTGGACCGGATGATGGAGCGAGGCCAAGGGGCCGTCGTCAACATCGGCTCCATCCAGTCGGTGGTGGCGCCCAACTTCGGAAACTACGCCGGCACCGACATGACCACGCCGCCCGACTACCACTTCCATAAGCACGGCATGATCGGGCTGACCAAGTATCTGGCCGCTTGGGCGGGTCCCCAGGGAGTCCGGGTCAACGCCATCGCCCCCGGAGGCCTGGCTCTTGGAGGCGAGAAGGACCCCTTCCTCTCCCAGTATTGCAGCAACACCTTC
>JAPOYZ010000465.1 GCA_026706325.1 Candidatus Aminicenantota bacterium | reverse complement strand
CGCCTATCATACTGATTTAGAAACAGTTGGACCGACTATCCGAAGTGAAGTTCCGTCTAGTCCAGTTCGAACTGGGCCAGATAGGCGCCGACTTCGTACTCTCGTGCTTGGGGCTGCCGCTCCTTGAGCAGGATGAAATTCTCCATGACCAGCACGTCCATGTTGGTGGACATGAAACAGCGGTAGGCCTGATCCGGCGAACAGACGATAGGTTCGCCCCGAACGTTGAAGCTGGTGTTGATGACCACCGGGCACCCGGTCATGCGATCGAATTCCCGCAGCAGCCGGTAGTAGGCTCCGTGCCTCTCCGAGTCGACGGTCTGCACCCGGGCCGAGTGGTCCACGTGGGTGATGGCCGGGACGACGGAGCGGGCGGCGCTGAGCTTGTCCAATCCCGTCAACTGCGCCTTTCCGTCCGAGGCCACTCTCTTGGAATCCTGCACCGGAGCCACCAGCAACATGTAGGGACTGTCTTCTTCGGGCCGCATCTGGAAATACTCGTCCACCTGCTCGCGCATGACCGACGGCGCAAAGGGCCGGAAGGACTCCCGAAACTTGATCTTGAGGTTCATCACCGATTGCATTCGGCTGCTTCTGGCGTCTCCCAGGATGCTCCGGCTTCCCAGGGCGCGGGGCCCGAATTCCATGCGCCCCTGCATCCAACCCACCACCTTCTGGTCAGCCATGACCTGTGCCACCCGCCGCACCAATTCCTCGGGGTCGTCGATCTGCTCGTAGTCGGCACCCGCCGAGTCCAGGAAGGATCGGATCTCCGTATCTGCATAGGAGGGGCCCAGAAGCGAGCCTTCCTGGCCGTCGGGCGTCTGCGCATGGCGCCGGTTTCCCAGCAACTGGTGCCAGATGAAGAGGGCCGTTCCCAGGGCGCCGCCGGCGTCTCCGGCCGCGGGCTGGACCCAGATCTCCCGGAAGGGTCCTTCCCGCAGAATCCGTCCGTTCGCCACGCAGTTGAGGGCGACACCGCCGGCCAGACAGAGGTTCGGCTGCCCGGTTCGGGCGTGGACGTGCCGAGCCATCCGCAGCAGAATCTCCTCCATGACCCGCTGGATGGAGGCGGCCAAGTCCATCTCCCGCTGCGTCAGCGGCGTCTCGGGCTGACGGGGCGCTCCGCCGAAGAGCCGCTCGAACCTGCGGGAGGTCATGGTCAGGCCCTGGCAGTAGTTGAAGTAGGACATGTCCATGCGGAAGGAACCGTCCTCCTTCAGATCGATGATCCGCCGGAGAATCAGGTCCATGTACCGAGGCTCCCCGTAGGGCGCCAACCCCATGAGCTTGTACTCCCCCGAGTTCACCCGGAACCCGCAAAAATAGGTGAAGGCGGAATAGAGAAGACCCGGAGAATGGGGAAAGCGAAGCTCGCGGGTCAGCCGGATACGGTTCTCCTTTCCGGTGCCGAAGGCCGCGGTGGCCCACTCCCCCACCCCGTCCACGGTCAGGATTGCGGCGTTCCGAAAGGGTGAGGGAAAGAAGGCGCTGGCCGCGTGGGACTCGTGGTGCTCGGTGAAGATGAACCGCTTGCGGTAGGCCCCGCCGAGCCCTCGGGTCATCTGTCCGGGGAGATGAAGCTTCTCCCGGAGCCAGACCGGCATCGCCTTCACGAACGAGGAGAACCCCCTGGGCGCATAGGCGAGGTAGGTCTCCAGCAGCCTTTCGAACTTCATCAAGGGCTTGTCGTAGAAGCCCACGTAGTCAAGCTCGCCCGGCGTGAGACCGGCTTCCTCCAGACAGTACTCGATGGCCTGCGCGGGGAAGGAGGCGTCATGCTTCTTCCGGCTGAAACGCTCCTCCTGGGCCGCCGCCACGATCTCGCCGTCTCGGACAAGAGCCGCGGCCGAGTCGTGATAAAACGCCGAGATTCCCAATATCGCCGTCACTGTCTGCCTCGTGGGCCTCGGATGGGAGCCCCGGACCAAAGGAGTCCCAAGCCGCCAGGATACCCTCCTGATCTCCCCTTCAGTAGAATAGCGGCCCATTGCTTCCCCGGCATCCCCGATGCCGGTGCGGAGAGCGCAGACTGCGAACAGGGCGTGTATGAATTTCGGAATCATTCTCGGACAGACCTTCACCGACGCCGGACAGGCCAGCTTCGACCAACTCCGGGAAAGGGTCCAGGTGGCCGAGGAGTTGGGATTCGACCTGGTCTGCCTGGGTGACCGGCATCTCTGGCCCTCCGGCTTCCATGAGATGCTCACGACCCTGGCCGCGCTGGCTCCGGTCACCCGCCGGATTCAGCTCTGCTCAAGCGGATTCATCCTCCCCATCTACAACCCGATCCTGCTGGCCGAGCAGGCGGCGCACGTGGACGTGATCTCGGGCGGCCGTCTCATCTTCGGTCTGGTCCTGGGTTACCGGGAGGAGGAACTGGCCATTTCAGACGTCCTGCTGCGCCAACGGCGGGGCCGGTTCCTGGAGAACCTGGAGGTGATCTCCCGGCTCTGGGCCGGCGAGTCGGTCACTTTCCAGGGCAAATTCTTCCGGTGTCGAGACGTCCGTATCGGTCCGCTGCCGGTCCGGAAGCCCCGGCCTCCCATCTGGATCGGCGGGACAGCCGACGTGGTGGTCCGCCGTTCGGCCCGGCTCGCGGACGGCTGGTTACCCAGCGCCAGCCTCGGCCGGCGGGAACTGGGAGAAAAGATCCGGGTCTATCGAAACGCCCTGGATGAGTTCGGCAAAGAGGGAACGCTGGTGGTGGCCCGCCTGGGATTCGTGGCCAGGACCCGGGCACGGGCACGAGCGTTGGTGGAGAAACCGCTGCTCGAGCAATACCGGCGCTATTCCGGCTGGATGAAGGACACTCCGGAGGGAAGGCGCTACAAGTACGGCCGGCTGGACGATTTCCGGGACCGGCTCATCCTGGGGACACCCGGGGAGTGCATCGAGCAGGTGGCCGTCTATCGTGACATGGGAGCCGACACACTTGTCTACCATTGCCAGCACCAAGGCATCTCGCAACGGGACATGCTGGAGTCCATGGAACTCTTCGCGACCCGGGTCATGCCGGCCTTCTCAAGCGGTTGATCCGCCGCTGCCCGGTCCGGACTATTCCCAATCGTCGCTGCGGAAAGGCGAGGCGGGAAGTCCCTCGGCGTTGTAGAGATTGCAGACGGGGCTGTCGCTCCACCCGTAGCGGACGGCAACGGCCCGCTCCACTTCCGGGCTGGAAACCACGACGGTCCCGGAATCGATCCGGGCGGACGCCGGCACGAAGCGGCGGTCGGCTCCGGCCACTTCGAAGCCGGTCAAATCGCCCCCCCGGCTCTCGAGCCCGCCTCCCACGTGGTCGAACCAGATCCGCAGTCCGGATTCCTCCGGGTTGGCCCGGCGAAAGACGGGCCCCGAGTAGACCAGGTCCTCGCCGTGGGCCAACGCGCGCGCCGCCAGAGCCAGGCGCTTGCCCACGTCCTGCTTGTTCTTGGGATGGATGTCTTCCGGGTTGCCGATATCGATGGTGACCGCCATGCCTGTGTTCCTGACGCTCAGCGTCATGAGCTGGGCTTCCCTGAGCTCGGGCCATTCGCTGCCTTCTGGCGTGTTGCGGTAGTTGGCCAACTGGACAAAGAGGAAGGGGAACGGACCTGCTCTCCAGTGTGTTCTCCAGTTTTGGATCAACGCCGGGAAAAGAGAGCGGTAGAGATGGGCCTCCGCGAAATGACCATTGTTCTCCCCCTGGTACCAAATGGCGCCGCGGACGGCATAGGGCACGAGCGGCGAGATCATGGCGTTGAAGAGACCTCCAGGCGTCCACGGATGGCCGGGACCCAGGGGGCGGCGGGGCCGGCGAGGCATAGGTTCGCCTTTTTTCTTTGCGGCCGCCGCCTTCTGTTCCCAGCGGGCGACCTCCGCCAGATGCTCTTCCTGACGTTCCGGATATTCGGCCAGCACTTTTTCCCACTTCTCCAAAGCCGGGGTCAGAGCGGGATCGGACTCGAGGTGAGGCCGGCTGACCCAGGCCTGTGCCGGCGTTCCGCCCCACGCCGTCTGGATCACGCCGACGGGGTGACCCAGCTTCCGGTGAAGATGGCGGGCGAAGTAGTAGCCGACGGCCGAAAAATGCTCGACCGACTTGGGAGAACAGGGCTGCCATGCGCCTTCCACGTCCTCCAGCGGCTCGTCGGCCACGCTTCGGGCAACCTTGAAGAGCCGGATCCTGGGAAAGTTGGCCTGAGCGATCTCCTGATCCGGATTCCTGGAACGCCGGACCGACCAGTCCATGTTGGACTGCCCCGAAGCCACCCAGACGTCCCCCACCAGGACGTCTTCAATAGCGATGGTATTGGTCCCCCGGACCTCCAGACGAAAGGGGCCGCCGGCTTCCGAGGGGGCCAGGAACACTTCCCAGTCTCCCGATTCCCCCGACAACGGCGCGGCCGCCGTGTAACTCCGGTCCCGGAACCTGACCTGGACAGTCTCATCCGGACCGGCCCAACCCCAGATTCGTACCGGAACGCCCTGCTGCAGGAGCATGTGGTCCGAGAAAACGGCCGGCAACCGAACCTCAGCCTGAACCGGTCCAAGCGAAGCCAGCAACAACGCCGCCGTGATACCAATAACTCTCCATGAATGCGAGAAAACCACTGCGGACCTCCTGGCAAGTAAGACTACTGGGCGACAAGGCA
>JAPOYZ010000277.1 GCA_026706325.1 Candidatus Aminicenantota bacterium | reverse complement strand
GCTGAAGTCGGCGGTGACCTCCTCGACGTGCTCCCGGTCGACGCCGACTGCAGGCCGCCCGCTGGCTCCGGGAGGAGGGCTACGAACACGTGGGGGTCGTGGGAACCAGCATCGGCTCCTGCGTCACGTTCCTGGCCTTCGTCCATGACCCACTCATCGAGACCGGCGTGTTCAACCACGTCTCCTCCTCCTTCGCCCAGGTCGTCTGGACGGGACTGGCCACGCGCTACGTTCGGTGGGGCCTGGAAGGCTACATCGCCCGGGACGACCTGGAGCACTGCTGGGCGCCCATCAGCCCCTGGTACTTCATTCCCCGGCTCCGGCAGGCCCGTCGGCCCCATCTCCTGATCACCGCCCGCTACGATCTGACCTTCACCCCGGAACTCTCGCAACAGGTCTTTCTGAGATACCGGGAGCATGGAATCCCGTTCGATCGGGTCGAGCTCCCCTGCGGCCACTACACGACGGCCCGATTCCCCTTCATCTGCATGGACGGATGGCACATCACCCGCTACCTGCATCGCCACCTGGGGCGCGGGCAATGACCACGAACCTGCTGCTTACGGGACATCCGGGAATCGGGAAGACCACTCTCGTCAAACGGCTTGTCGAGCGGCTCGGACACCTGGCTATGAGCGGCTTCTACACCGAGGAGATCCGCACCCGGGGCCGGCGCGTGGGATTCCGGGCGGTGGCCTTGAACGGGACTTCAGGCGTGTTTGCGCACCGGGACTACCAGACCACGTCCCGACACCGGCTGGGACCCTACGGCGTCCACCCCGGGATGCTGGAGAACCTGGTCCTGCCTCACCTGGACTGGAAACGGAAGCGGCCGGACCTCATTGTGGTGGACGAGATCGCCAAGATGGAACTCCTCTCCCGGCCTTTGCGGGAGGCGATACTCGATCTCCTGAACTCGCCCTGTCCGGTCCTGGGCACCATCTCGCTGCACGGGGCCGGCGTTCTGAAGCGAATTCGGTACCGGGAGGACGTGCATCTGGTCAAACTGACTCGCAAAAACCGTTCGGTTCTGCAAGGCGAGATCCTCCGGCGCCTGGACCAAATCGTGGGCCGGGCATCGCGAACCAACGAGGTTTGACCGGGAAGATGCCGCTGCCCGGCACAATGCGATGCTCACGGCTTACAATGAGTATCGAAGCGCAATGACGGGAATTTACGTTCTTCTGGCCGGCCAACTTCTGGCGGGCGCCCTGATTCCGGGCTACGACTCCGTGGAGATCCGTCCGAAAGAAGCCAGCAAGTACGCCGCCCACCAGGAATCCCAGAATCTGATCATTGCCGCCTATCCCTGCGACACGCGGCACAAGGCCCGCCAGTTGTTCGACACCGACAAGTTCGCCAAGAAGCGGATCCTCCCGGTGCTCATCGTGGTGGAGAACAACAACGATTTCGTGGTGAGCCTGGACGGCCGGGCCATATTCCTGATCGACGGCGCCGGGACCCAGCACCGTCCGATGCACTACCTGGACGTGCTGGCGGACCTGAACAACAAGCGGCGGCCCCCGATCTCGGGTTTTCCGCCCCGGGGCCCCGGCCGCCGCGGGTCCCGGAAAGTAAGGGTCGCCAGCGAGGAGATGCTCGCCGACTTCGAGCAAAAATCCTTTGGCGACAAGCTCATAGCGCCTTACACCAAGGACTTCGGCGTGGTCTTCTACGAAATCCCCTGGGACGGATGGAACCTTTCCAAGAGCCGCTTTTATCTCCCCGAGGTCTTCAATTTTTCGGCCAAGGAACCTCTGGTCTTCTTCGAGTTCGACGCCCGATAACGGTAGAATCCCCGCATGAAAACGGATCCCGGCCCGGCAGGAGAACGTCTGGATATCCCACACGTCAAGTTCCGGCAGGAAACCTTGTCCAACGGCCTCCAGGTCATCTTGCGGCCCAACCGCCGCGTCCCCCTGGTGCATATCAGCCTCCACTACCGGGTCGGCTCCTCCTACGAAGTTCCGGGACTTTCGGGTCTCGCCCACCTCTTCGAGCACATGATGTTCCAGGGATCCGGGAACGTGGCCAAAAATGAGCATGGCCGATACGTGGACGAAGCGGGGGGACGCTGGAACGCCACCACCAGCAAGGACCGCACCGCCTACCACGAAACGCTGCCTTCGAATTGCCTGGACCTGGGGCTGTGGCTGGAGGCGGACCGGATGAATTCCCTGGAGGTGACGGCGGAGAATTTCGAGAACCAGAGGCAGACGGTCATCGAAGAGAAGAAGCAGAGTTACGACAACCGGCCCTACGGCCGAGCCTTTCTGAGGCTGGACGACCTGGCCTACGAGAGTTGGGAATACGCCCATCCCATCATCGGCGCCGTCGAAGACCTGAAACGGGCGACCCTGGCCGACGCCAGGGAGTTTCACCGGACGCACTACGGACCGGGAAACGCCGTGCTGGTCCTGTCGGGAGACCTGGAGGAGGCCGCAGCCCTGGAATCGATCCATCGGTACTTCGGCCCGATTCCGGATCGGACACGATCCGGACGGCCGGTATTCCGGGAGCCGTCTCAACAGGAGGAGAAACGGGAGACGATCGGGGACCCCCTGGCCGTGCTGCCCCTGGTCATCATCGGCTACCACATGCCGCCCGTGGGCAGTCCCGAGTACTACGCCCTGAGCATCCTCGCCCTGCTGCTGACGGACGGCTCCTCCTCGCGCCTCTACCGACAACTGGTCTACGAACGGAATTGGGTCGCCGGACTGTCGGCCGGACCCAACCAGTACCGCGGCCCGGGCATGTTCGACATCTTCCTGCAGATTCAGGACGGCGTCCCGGTCGACCCGGTCCTGGACCTGGTCGAGGCCGAGCTGGGCCGGCTGTGCCGGGAGGTGGTGACTCCGCAGGAGCTGGAGAAGGCGCGCAATCAGTTGGCGTTTCGTTTCGTCCGCCGGCTGGAGAAGGTGTCGGACGTGGGCGAGATCCTGGCCCACCACGCCGTGTTCTACGGAGACGCCGGGGAAATCAACCGGGAATGGTCCCGGTATGCCGAGACGACTTCCGAGGATATTCTCCGGGCGGCCGCCGAGACCTTCCGTTCCGAGAACCGCACCCTGCTTCTGGTGGAGCCGGGGCAGGGGGGACAGGGTTGAGTGGGAGCTTGCCCCATAGCCGGCCGGGGAGACGCGTGAAGCACAGACCATGAAGACGGATCGGCCCCCACCGATAGCGGCGTTGCCGACACCCGGCTATCCAAGGGTTCCGGATGCCGTCCTGGGGAACGGGCTTCGGGTTCTGACGGTGGAGGAATTCGCCCTTCCCAAGGTTTCCCTCTGCCTGGCCTGGCCCACCGGCCGCACCTCCGATTCCACCGGAAACCTGGCCCTGACGAGCCTGGCCGTCGAGCTGTTGGAAGAGGGGACCGAGACCCGGAACTCCCGGCAGATCGCGGACCTCATGGACCAGTTGGCCATTCACTACGGCACCCAGGTCCGAATGGAGCAGAGCCGGCTCACCCTGACGGTGCTGGCCCGCTACCTGGAGCCGGCCCTGGAACTGTTGGCGGACCTGGTGCTGCGCCCGGCATTCCCCGAGGAGGAATTGGAGAAGGCCCGGAGCCGGTGGAGAAGCCACCTTCTGTCGCAGCGATCCCAACCGGTCTTCCTGGCCCGGGAGCGGAGCCATGCCGCCCTCTACCGCGGCCACCCGTATTCGCGAGTCTCGTTTCCGGTGTCGCACGTGGAGGACGCGGACCGCGACGCGTTGCTTGGAGTGCACGGGCGGCTATTGGCGCCGCGCGGAGCTCTGCTTGCCTTCTCGGGAGCCGTGACACCGGACCGGGCCGCACGCCTGGCCGAGCGTTACCTGGGACGCTGGACTGGCGAGGCGCCCCCGCAGGACCGGGTCCCGCTGCCGCCAGCCCCGGAATCACGGCGGGTGATGCTGGTTCACCGGCCTCATTCGGTCCAGGCCCGGATCGTCGTGGCCGGGCGCGGGCTTCGCCGGGGCCACCGGGACGGGACGCCCCTGTTCCTGGCCAATCAGGTCCTGGGGGGCAGCGCCAGCTCCCGTCTCTTCCTGAACCTGCGGGAGGACAAGGGATACACCTACGGGGCCTACAGCGTCATGAAATGGTACCGGCGCGACGGGGTCATCCTCATGGGCGCCGACGTGCGCAGCGACGTGGCGGCCGAGTCGTTGCAGGAGAGCCTGAAGGAGATGGAGCGCCTGAGGCGGGAGCCACCCGGTACCCGGGAGTTGAACCGTTGCCGGGCGGAGCTGAGCGGACGATTCATCCGCGTCCTGGAGACTTCCGATTCGGTGGCGGATCTTGAGGTCAGCCGCCGACTGGACGGCCTCCCGGAAGACCACTACCGGAACTACGTCCAGCGGCTGCAGCAGGTGACTCCGGAGACGATCCGGGAAACGGCTCGAACCTATCTGGATTCGGGGCGGACCGTCATCACGGTGGTGGCGGACCGTTCCCAGGTCGAGAAGGACCTGGCGCGTTTTGGCCCCGTGTCGGTCTACGACACGGACGGGAATCGGCTGGAGTAGCCGAATCGGAACGAGGGGATTTCACGAACCACAGGTCGCCGGTCCGGTGCCTTGACTGGACGCCGGGCGTGGAGGACGATGTTTTCGAGGTGCCGATGTCCAAAGAAGATCACTACCTGAAGGGGATGGACCTTTTCGCCGATGAC
>JAPOYZ010000561.1 GCA_026706325.1 Candidatus Aminicenantota bacterium | reverse complement strand
CAAGCAGGAACTACGAGGCCCTGGCCGCCCAGGCCACCGATCCGCAGGAGAAGGCCGAGTACCTGCTGCTTCTGGCCGAGCTGTATCACGGGCTGAAGAGCTACGACCAGGTCGTGCGCATAGCCCGCGAGATCGTGGAGGTTTCGGGCGGGAAACCGGAGGGAGGCGATGCGATCGAAGAGAAGGCTCTCTTCCTCCTGGGGGACGCCTGCAACCGCCTGGAGGATTACGCCGCGCTCATAGAAACCTACAAGGAAGCCCTGCGGCGCTATCCGGGCTCCATGTACGCACCGGATATGACCTTCGCGTTGGGGCTGGGTTACATGCAAACGGGGCGGCCGGAAGAGGCGGCGACCGAGTTCGATCGATTCCTGGAGCGCCATGCGGGGGATGCGAACACCTCGCATGCGCTTTACTACCTGGGGCACATCCGGTCGGGCCAGAGGGAGTTCGGGCCCGCCGTAGTTGCGTTCGAGCGGCTGGTCGCGGAGTTCCCCGGACACGAGGCCGCCGGCGATGCCTGGTTCAGGATAGGGGAGAGCTACTTCAACCTGGGTAAGTACGAGGAGGCGCTGAGGGCGTACAGGACGGTCGCCGACGACTGGCCCGGAGCGGAACAGGACGACGCCCTGTACAGCAGCGCGTGGGTCTATATGGAACTGGGGCGCGGAGAAGAAGCGACGGCGAGTCTGGGCCGGCTGGTCGCGGAGTTCCCCGGCAGCGAGCTGGCTGCCAGCGCCAAATTCACCATCGGTGATTACCACTACAACGAAGGGCGCTACGAGGAGGCTCTGGAGGCCTACGTCGGGCTCGTAAACGATCATCCCGACGATGAACTCGCGGCCGAGGTGCCGAAGTTGATCGCCGACCTGAGGGAGGCGGTGGCTTTCACCAGGTTTCAGAAGATCGCCGTGGACTTCCGCCAGGCCATGGCCAACGAGGACGAGGAGTCGCTCCGGCGCATCCTCTCCCACATGGGGGAACTCGTCGAGGAGTATCCAGGTACGGAAACTGAGCTCGGCGTTCTGAACAACATGGGCATCACCTACGAGTCCCTCAATGAGTGGAAGGAAGCCGTAGGAGTGTACGACCGCGTGATAGCCCGCCACGAAGAGGGGACAGGCACTCCCGATGCGTATCAGTTCGCCAGGCAGCACCGGGATTGGATCGTCGCCAATCGGCTGTAGAAAGGAGAGCTCGTGAAACACCTGATCAGCGTTCTGTTGTGCGCGGCGTTTGTCTGTGGGTCGGCGCGGGAGGCCGTAGGCGAGGAAGAGATGTTTGCCGAAGAGATCCGCGTGTCGCGGAATACGGCGGTGATTCTGTCCGTGCTCTTTCCCGGTCTGGGACAGATGGCCTCGGGGCAGAAGCGAAAGGGCGGGGCGCTCTTTCTCGGCGAGCTGGTCTCGTTGATCGTGGCGGTGGACGGGCACGAGTCCTACAACACACGCCGGGGTGTATACGAGACCTCCCGGAGCGAGTACGAAGCCCTGCGTGTGGGGGGCAGCCACGAGGAGGCGGAGGCCAAGTGGCGGCGTCTGGTGGATCTGAACGATGACCTGGACAACCTGCACGGCCGCCGGCAGATCTTCGGGTATGCGGCGGCGGCGATCTACGCCTTGAACCTGGTGGATATCCTGTTCTGGCAATCGGGAGATGCGGCCGCTGCCCGGGAGGTCGACACCCGGCCGCGGGTGTCGTTGGCTCCCGTAGGCGGCACGACGGGGATCGTGATTTCGAAGGGGTTCTGACTGGCTGACCAGCGGAGGATGGAGGAGGATCGTGTTACAGAATAAACAGATAGCGACGGCAGAATCTTCACCTCGAAGGATCGGTCATTTGAACGTGTGGCACATCCTTTGGTTCGGTATGCTGTCGGCAGGCCTGGCCTTCTGCAGCAAACAGCACAAAGCCCCGGTTGCCTTCCACGAAACGTTGCTGGGTTCGCCCAGCGACCTGCAGGCGCTGGTCGAAGAGGGGAATCGGGTCGTCCTGACGTGGAGGATGGCGGACGACACGAACGTGGCGGGGTTTGTCGTCTCGTTGTCCGATACCCTGGGACTTCGGAGGGAGGCCCTCGTGAAGGAGACGGCCTACGGCATCGAAGAGTCCAGTTTGACCGATGAAGGGTTTGCCGATTCGACCTGGTTTTTCTTCCTGGTCAGCGCGGTGGACGACTCCCTGTTTCAAGGGCCCGCTTCGCGTCTCGATACCGTGTTTGTCTTCTAGTCGGCAGCACCTGGAGAAGGAACGATGGCCCGGCCCGGACGATTCGAAACACCTGCCGATGCCCTGAAGTTGGGCAGGCTGCTTGCCGACACCCGCCGGCTTGCTGTCGCCGGCCTCGTCATCGCCCTGTTGGCACACGCGGCTCTGTTCTCCTACCTGGTGATCACCAGGTCGGAGATCCGGGAAGCTCAACCGCCCACGCTCGAGTTCGTGATGCGGACGCCCAGGCTTACCAAACCCTTCGAGTTGAAGAAGAAGCGGGTGCAGCGAAAGATGACGCGCAGGCAGGTCCAGACAGAGATCGTTCCCGACATCGCCATCAGCGAGCGCATAAACCGTCCGGACGTATTCGGGACCGTGACCACGTTCAACTACGCGATCGAGAGCGGGGCGACCGTGGGCGGGCAGGCAGTCGTCCCGGAGATCGCGGCTTTCGCGCGGTTGGCGAGCACCAAGGAGCCGGAGAAGCGGCTCAGCATGCAGGAGGAGTTCCTCGATCTGGACGCGCTGGATACGGGGAAGTACAAAGGGCTCGTGATCCAGGATCCGACCAACAAGCAGGACATCCAGGGGTTCGTGTACCTGGCGCTGGCGGTGGGAGAAGAGCTCGATCCGCCAACTCCCCGGGCGATTCCGCAACTGGCGAGGGCGGTCAACAAGTATACCATGATCAACGCCAAGGTGGAGGATCGTCTGAAGCTGGATTCGCGGGATCTGTTCAAGGCGCCCTTCGTGTATATCACCGCGAACAAGGCATTCAATCTCACCGCCCAGGAGGTCCGCAACGTGCGGGAATACCTGCGGATGGGTGGGTTCGTGTTCGCGGAGAACGGGGTCCCGTCCCTGGAATACGGACCGGCTGAAGCCTCGTTGCGGAAGATGTTCAAGGATGTGCTCAAGAAGGATGCGCGGTTCATAATGCTCTCGTACGACCACCCCATCCATCACAGCTTTTTTGACTTCAACGATGGACCGCCACCCGGTGGAGAGATCTTGAGCGCAACAGGAGGCAGTAAGGTTCCGTCGCCGCATCTGGAGGGGATCTTCCTGGAAGGACGGCTGGTGGCGGTCTATTCGGACAAGGCGTACGGGGCCATCTGGGAGAGAGAGTTTTCGAATGAACCGCAGTTGAAGATGGGGTTGAACCTGGTGGTTTTCGCCCTGACGCAACAGGGCTCGATCGCGCAGCAGCAGATCGATTTCTACAGCCAGAAATAGCGTGGAAAGATGACGGCACCATCGAACGGTCAAGGTCCACCGATCACCCTGCCCGACGGGACCGCGTTCCAGCTCTGGCGGGATGAGACCGTCTACGGACAGGTCTACTACGTGGATCAGCGGCACCCCGGGGCCGCCGATGACAATGCGGGCACCGAAGAGGCGCCCTTTCTCACGATTCAGCGCGCCGCTGAACTCGTCGAGCCGGGCGGGAAGGTTCTGATCAAGTCGGGAGTCTACCGCGAGCTCGTCCAGCCCCGGCGCGGCGGCACCGGTCCGGATTCGATGATCAGCTACGAGGCGGCGCCGGGGGCCGAGGTCGTCATTCGCGGTTCCCGGGTGATCAACGCCGCGTGGACTCATACCGGTGCGGCCCGGTCACTGAGTGTGTGGACGGCGGAGCTGCCCGAAGCCTTCTTCGAAGGGGATCATCCCTTCGCCGTCGTCAATACCACCGAGGCGGACTTCGAGCTCATGCACTGGGCCCGCGCCGAGCGCGGAAGGGCCCCGCACACGCTGCCCCGGGCCATGGTTTTCCAGGACGGCCGCCGCCTGACCCAGCTGGAGACGCGCTCCGACCTGCCCCGGGTTCCGGGCACATTCTCAATCGACCCCGGGAGCAGGACGCTGCTCGTACATCCCTTCGATCGCAGCAATCCCGACACCTGCGAAATCGAGGCCACGACCCGGCAGTTCCTGTTCAATCCGCGGGTGAGGGGGCTGGGGTACATCCGCATCAAGGGGTTGACCTTCGAGCACGCCGGCAACGGTTTCATCCGCTCGGGGAACGGCGCCGTGACGACGTGGGGCGGGCACCACTGGATCATCGAGGAGAACACCGTTCGTCACATCAATTCCGTGGGCATCGAGATCGGCGGCTTCACCGACGAGAGTCTGGAGGATGAGAACCGCAACGAACTGGAAAAGACCACCGGCGGCCATCTGGTGCTTCGCAATCACGTCCACGACTGCGGCACCGGGGGCATTCAGGGAACCGTCGTCCCGCGCAGCCTGGTGGCCGACAACCACATCCACGACTGCGGCTGGCAGGAAGTAGAGCGCTACTGGGAGACGGCCGGCATCAAGATCCTCATCCTCAGCGATACCGTTGTCCAGTGCAACCACATCCACCATTGTCACGCGGCCCCCGGGATCTGGATCGATTTCGCCAACAGGAATTCACGGGTGACGCGAAACCTGCTGCACGACATCGCGGCGACCACCGGGGGGAT
>JAPOYZ010000122.1 GCA_026706325.1 Candidatus Aminicenantota bacterium | reverse complement strand
AGCCCGAAGTGCCCTGGGAGAACGCCTGCGCCATGAGCCACGGCACGGTGATGGTCGATCCCATGGACGGGCTCTGGAAGGCCTGGTATGTGGCGGTCCCGAAGCATCCCTACAACGCCTCGGCCGAGCGGCGTCTGGCCTACGCCGAATCGACGGATGGGGTGAACTGGGTCAAGCCCGAACTGGATATCTGCTCCTACGAGGGCCAACAGCGGACCAACATCCTGATCGACCTCAAGTCGGGAGGACCGGCCCACAACGCTTCCGTGATCGTCCATCCCGAGGCGCCTCCA
The DNA here is from genome assembly GCA_026706325.1 of Candidatus Aminicenantota bacterium. Taxonomy (GTDB): domain Bacteria; phylum Acidobacteriota; class UBA6911; order RPQK01; family JAJDTT01; genus JAJDTT01. Next base: position 4,391 of record JAPOYZ010000122.1, on the reverse strand, counting down.
GATCGAAGGTACGAGATGTTCATCCTGCGCCTTCCGGGATGGCATTGTCCCTACCGCGTGGTGAAGGGATTCCCGGTCCCCGCCGGCCAGGACGCGCACCAGAAGGGGGAGGGCGCGTTCAGTCCCGGCCTCTACCGCTACCGCTCTGCAGACGGCAAGCACTGGGAGCCGTGGGAATCGGCCGGGTTCCCCACCGCGGACGGCGGGTGGGTCACGCAACTGGCGGACGGATCCTATGCCGCGTACCACAAGAGCGCCATTCCCGCCCTTCCGGGAGGGTTGTCACCCTACGACGTGGCGGTCGGCGTGTGCCGGGTCATCATGCGCCGCACCGGCCGGACCGGTTCCGACTGGTCTGCCGCCGAACTGGCCCTGATTCCGGACTGGCAAGATCCCAACGACACCCAGTTCATGGAACTCTCGCCCCTGCAACAACGGAACGGATTCGTCGGAATCGCCACCGTCTATCACACTTGGAACCAGACGGTGGATTTCCAGTTCGCCGCCTCCCGGGACGGGAAGTCCTGGTGGCGTCCCGACCGGCGTGCCTGCGTGCCGCTGCGCGCCCTGGGAGACTTCGGCGGCGGGATGACCTGGCCCATGCATCCCATGCTCCACCATGGAGGAAGAATCTACATTTATTACTGCGGTTGCGAGGGCCTGCACAACGACTACATGAGCACCGAGCCCGCCGAGAGGATGCGGCAGGCCGAGCTTCCCGAGTGGCCACACTATTGGCAGCCTCTCGCACTGGGAAACGACACCCGCAGCCCGGTGGCGGGTCTCCTTTGGTTCACCGGCGGCATCGGGCGCGCCTCCTGGGAGGTGGGACGGCTGTGGGCCGCGGTCACCGCCGCCGGCGGCTACAGCAGGGGCGACCTGTTGACCCGCGACGCCGTCCCGCACCAACACCGGGTGGTGGTCAACGCCGTCACCGTGGGAGAAGGGAAGCTGGAGGCGGAGCTGGTTTCCGGGGGAAAGCCCGTCGCCGGATTCGGCCGCTCCGACTGCTTACCCGTCCGCGGCGACCAACGCGCCGCCGCGATCCGTTGGAAGGGAGGCGACCGCTGTCCCGTGGGAGACGCACAACTGCGCTTCTACATCCATCAGGCGCGGCTCTATGGGATCGATTATCAGGAATGAGCGCATCCGGTAGTTGCAGACGGTGATTGGAAATTCGGGCCACCATCGGAGACGCAAGTTTCAACCAGTGGGTTCGCTCCTTCTGGCGCTGTGGATGCTCTGGCCCGGTAGCGCTCCGGTTTGGGCGTCGGTCCAAGCCGAAGCGCCCGTGACCGTGGTCATCGGCCGTTCCGCTCCACAACTCGATCGGTTCGCAGCCCGTGAACTGTGCGGCTATCTGGAAAAGCTCTTCGGCCTGAAAGTAGCGCCGGTCCAGCCGGGAACCGTCTCCTCCCGTATCGCCTTTCTGGTGGGAAATCCCGCAACCAATTCAGCCATCCCGACGACCGCTTTCCCCGAAGTGAGCGATCAGGGAATCGTTCTCCGGACAGTCACAGCAGGCGGCAACGCGGCTCTAATCGTCGGTGGAGGCAGTCCCCGGGCAACCCTCTGGGCGGTGTACGAGTTGGCCGAACGTTGGGGAGTCCGCTATCTGGTCCGGGGTGACGTCCTTCCGGCAAAGAAGGAACTGGACCTCCCCGAATTGGACGTGGTCATGGAGCCGATCCTGCGAGTGCGGGCCCACCCCACGATCCAGGATTTCGCCTCCAGCGGCGAGTCCTGGGCGGCCGCGGACTTCTTCCGCCTGATCGATCAACTCGCCAAGCTGAAGTTCTCCCGCATCAACGTCTATCCTTACGGCTGGCAACCCTACCTGCACTACGAGCTGAAGGGGATCCAGCGAAAATCGGCGTGGCTCTGGTACGACTACCACTACCCCATCACTCCCGACATGCCGGGCAGGGAACTGTTCGGCGACGCCACCGAATTCTGGAATCCCGACCTCCCCCTCAACGCCGATTATGACCGCTTCATCGAGGCCGGCCTGAAGTTGGGGCGAGCGCTGGTCTTGCACGCCAAGAGCCGCGGGATGGAGGTGGCGGTCTCGGCTCCAACCACCGATTTCACCCCCGAATTCGCGCCGCTGCTCAAGGGCGCCGAAAGGAGCGGCATCCGGAGCGGTCTGACCATCGTCCCGGGAGCCGAGACTCCGGTGGATGATCCCCAGTTGGCGGAACTTGCCGTTACAACGCTCAAGGCGACCATCGACACCTACCCGGAGGCCGACTACGTCACGGTCTGGATGCCGGAAGTGCGGCAGTGGACCGGCGAGTACGAAAAAGCCTGGAAGGCGCTGGACGCCAGGCACGGGATCAGCGGGGTCCGTTCGTTGGAGCAGATCTTCGCGGCGGCGGCGGGGCGCCGGGGCTCCGAGGTCCCCCGGGAACGGGTGATGAACGAGATCAAGGGGGATATTGCCAGCCTCTGCTTCTACGAACGCCTTTTGAAGGATTCCCAGGTGCTGGAGACCACGCGGCGGCCGGACATGAAGTTCATGTACTGGGGTGTGTCCGAGGAGCTGTTTCCCATAGTGGACCGCATCCTTCCCGCCGGGTGGGAAATCGGGGTCATGCCCTCCAACCAGCCGGTCCGCCTCCTGCGGCGGATCGAGGTCCTGAAGGAACTTCCGGCGCAGAACCCGGGGGTTCTGGACCTGACCATCGATGACGACAACCTCGGCATGGTGCCCCAATTGACGCCCAAGTGGCTGTCCCGGATCGTCCAGGTCCTGAAGCGCAACCGTTGGGCCGGTTTCACCGTCCGCGAGCGGTTTCCCTTCGATCACGATTGGCCTCTCGCCTACCTGTCCCGCGCGGCGTGGCATGAGGAGGTGCGTCCGGACGAGGTGGCACGCGACCTGCTCGCCGCCGTCTGCGGACCCGGATGCGCGGAAGAGATGCTGGACGCGTTCCAAGAGATCGAGTGGGTGACCACCCTTCTGGCCGACGCCAATCGCAACTTCTCCAAGGAACGGCCGGGTACGCTGATGAAGTATTGGCGGCCGGGGCCGTTGCCCACTTACCTTGAGGCGGTCCGGAGCGGCTATGAACGGTCCCTGAGCGCCGTGCATCGAGCCCAATCGAAATCGACGCCAGCGGGAAGGTCCTACCTGGATTTCTGGCAGGGCCGTCTCGAATTCGCGGTCGGGTTTACGGACACGGTCCGAAACGTCCACCAGGCGGGTGCGGCCGAAATGGTCAACGACTATTCGCGATCCCTGAAGCATGCCCGGGATGGCCTGGGAAGCCTGCGCCAGGGATTGGAAGCCTACGCGTCTGTCGCCAGCAGCCAGACCGATCGGGGCGCCGTCGCCATGCTGGGCGAGTTTGCCTACCGGCCGTTGCAGGCCAAGATCGCAGAATTGACCCGTCTGGTCCAGGACGGGCAGTGAGGAGCGGGGAGAAGGGAGCGGGTAAGGAGTGAAACAACTCTGGAACTGCGCCGCCATCGTCTGGTTTGCCTGCTGGGGTTGCTCGACGGGTCCCGCAAGAGTGGACGTGATCGTCGGCAGCGCAGCGCCGGAGTTGGAGCGCTTTGCCGCGCAAGAACTTTGCGATTACCTGGCAAGGCTATACGGGATCCGGACTCATCCGGTCCGGCAGGCCACCGTCCACGCGGAAGCGGTCTTTCTCATCGGCAGTCCCGGCACGAACACGGCGGTACTGAATACGCTGGGGGAAGATGGTTTCGGCGACGTCACGGACCAGGGTCTGGTGCTGAAAACGACCCGCTGGCAAGGAACGCCGGCGCTGGTCGTGGGAGGCGGCAGCCCGCGAGCCACCTTGTGGGCCGTCTACGAGCTGGTGGAGCGCTGGGGCGTGCGCTACCTCACCGACCGGGACGTGCTGCCGGAGCGGAAGGAAGAGTTCCAGCTACCGGATCTGAACGTGCTGATGGAGCCGGTCTTCCATATTCGCGCCCACCCCACGATTCAGGATTTCGCCTGCAGCGGGGAAGCCTGGGGGATCGCCGATTTCCGGGTGCTCCTCGATCAGTTGGCCAAGATGAAGTTCAGCCGGGTCAACATCTACCCCTTCGGGTATCAGCCCTATCTGCACTGGGAGTCCAAGGGGATCGAGCGCCGGTCCGCCTGGCTCTGGTACGACTACAACTACCCCATCACGCCGGACATGGTGGGCCGGGAACTGTTTGGGGACTCCAAGAAGTTCTGGAACCCGGACCTGCCCGAGGAGGGGACCTACGAAGAACTGGTCGCCGCCGGCGAGCGGCAGATCCACAACCTCATCGAGCACGCCCACCGGCGGGGACTGGAAACCAACAGCTACGCGGACATTACGCAGTTTCCCCCGGAATTCGCCCCCCTGCTGAAGGATGCCCAGAAGGTCCGGCAACTGGGTCAACTGATG
>JAPOYZ010000106.1 GCA_026706325.1 Candidatus Aminicenantota bacterium | reverse complement strand
CATCATCCACCATGGAATGGCGAGAACAAGAATCTTGGTCTTGACGGTCACCGGCGAATTCCAAGTTTGAGGTTGCTGAATCCGGACCCGAACTCGTCCGCCGGTTACGGCTTCGACGAGTCCAGCCCGATCGGACGCGCGTCGTCCGTCTCCCACCAGGTGCCCAGCGCCAGCAGCGAGACAGTGATGGGCACCCCGATCAGAATGGGATCGATGGTCCAGACGACCACGATCGTGCCCACCTCCTGGACGCTTCCCAGGACCTGGTAGAGGATGATCACGCTGGCGCCGGTCAGCATGGAGGTGAGGACGGTTCTGGGAGCCCGCCGGACTCGGGGAAACAGGACCATCGCCGCCACCACGGGCGCCACCGAAGCTCCCATGATCCGTCCGCCCAGCCAGAACAGTTCGATCATCAAGGGAAAAACGTAGTAGATGGCGGCGGCCAGGGCGCCGACCAGAATGACGTTCAGGCGGTAGAGCCAGAGCTGAGCCCTGGGACTGGCGTTCGGATTGAGGAACCGGTTGTAGATGTCGATGGTGAAGTTGGAGGCGATGGTGTTGATGGTGGAGTCGAGAGTGGACATGCTGGCGGCCAGTATCCCCACGATGATAATGCTTCCCAGTTGCCCCCCGGCCACGCCGAAGGTCATTTGGAGGAATACGTCGTCACCGGAGATGTCCGCTCCGTAGAGGGCCCGCCCCAAGACGCCGATCAGCGGCGGAACCATGTACCAGATCGTCGAGATGATCCCGCCGTAGAGGAATCCCTTGTGGGCGGCCGCCGTGCTGGAGGCCGCCAGCCCCCGCTGAATCACGCTCTGATAGCCGAAGGTGATGGATATGCCGATGACAACCCAGGCGATGACCTGGCTGGGACCGCCGGTGCCGAAGCTGCCGAGAAAGTCCGGCTCCTCGATGGACCGCAGGACGGAAAACCCTCCGGCGCCCAGAAAACCGAAAACCACGAGTGCGACGGATCCTACGGAGACGATGAAGAACTGGATCGCGTCGGTCACCAGGATGGCCCACATCCCTCCCAGGAAGACGTAGACCAGGGTCAAGGCCCCCACCAGCGCCAGGGACTGCAGCAACGAAATCTGCAGGATGCTGGAAGTGACCACGGCCAGGGAACCCATGACTCCCGCGGTGGCGCCCAAGTCCCGAAGGATGATGAGGGAAAGGGAAACGAGGCGATGACGGGGACCGTAGAAACGCTCGAAGAGTTGGGGAACGGTGATGATTCGGGTGGCCCGAAGGCGCGGGACCACGTAGTAGGACATCCAGATGGTGGCGAGGACGAATGAACCGCCGGTCCAGTAGGCGCTCAGGCCGAAGTCCTTGGCCACCCCCGAGATCCCGATCAGGGTGGTCCCGTTGATCCAGGTAGCGGCCACCGAGAAGGCGATCAACCAGGGTCCGGAACTGCGGCCGGCGACGGCCATGTCCTCCATCCGGCCGACCCGCGTCCGGGCGGCCCAGATGCCGATCCCGAACATCAGGAGCAGGTAGGTGACGATCAGCCACCAGGAGGGCTGGAACTCTTCCATCGCTTATCCTCGCAGGAGAACTCCCCAGATCCAGACGTAGGCGAAACCGGCCAGGACCAGCAGCGCCAGGCTCAACCAGGGGTTCAGCCGCGGCAACTCGACCCGGTCCATCAGGTCGAGCTCATGGCTGTCGTACCGATAGGATTCTCCCCTGTCGTCCCGGGTTTCGGTCTTATCGGGTTCCATCTTTCCCCTTTGGAGGTTTCGTTCGTTTCAACCCCGGTTCCCGCCTCCCCAGGCCGAGGAGAAGATCTCCCCTTCCAGGAAGCGGGACGGCCGAAACTGGTGAATGTCGATCTCGGGTTCGTCACCCGCGATGACGTCCGCCAGCGCCTCTCCCAGCGGCGGGCCGATCTTGAAGCCGTGGCCGCTGCCTCCGAAGAAGGCGAAGTATCCCTCGAGGTCAGGCTCCGGTCCCACCACCGGGTGCCAGTCGTCCATGATCGTATAGATGGACGCGTATCCGTGATGGTATTCCATCTCCCGAAGCACGGGAATCCGCTTGAACAGGCAGGCCTCGATCCGCCCGCGCTGATCCGCGTCCAGGTTCTCGTTGTAGGAATCGATGTTCAACGGCTCCACCTCTTTGGGGTAGCCGAGTCCGGCCAGCATCGTGTTGCCCGCGTGAGGCTTGTAGTAGGCGCGTTGCGGGGGATCGGAAATGACGGGAAGAGGGCCGAAATCACCCGGCTGAGTCACGATCAGGTCCGTCTCCCGGCTCCAGCGGACAGAGTAGTTGAGACCGGCCCAAAGGCCCACCTGCCGCCCCCAGGGCCCGGCTGCGTTCACCACCACGGGGGTGTCGATGGTTCCCTGCTCCGTCTCCACGGAGCGGACGCGCCCGCCGTCGAGGTTGATGCCGGTGGCCGCCACTCCCACGTGCGCCGTCAGACCCCACTGATGGGCTCCGTTCACCAGGCTCTCGGTGGTCCGAATCGGGTCCGCGCAGCCGGAGCGAGGCTCGAAGATGGCGCGGACGATCCCCTCCAGGTTCAGCGGCGGCGCGAGCTCCCGGATGTCTTCCCGCGACAGTTCCCGGACCTCGACGCCGTGGGTGCTCTCCATCTCCAGTATCTGGTCGCCGGCCATCTTCCATCCCTCATCCAAGAGGAGAAGAAATCCGATCTGCCGAAACCCGGAATCGCCTCCCAGCGCCTCCCGGTCGTTCTCGAACATCTGCACCGCGCGCCAAGCCAGTTTCACGGTGATGGGGTTGGAGTAGTAGGTCCGGACCACGGCAGCCGACCGGCCCGTGCTCACACCGGCCAGACGGCCCTTCTCCAGCAAGACGACCTTGCCGAATCCCTTTCGGGCCAGAAAATGGGCCACGCTTGCGCCCGCGATTCCGCCTCCGATCACTACCGCATCCGCTGTCTTCTGCATCTCGCCGACCTCCTTGACTCGGGAAGAATATAGCCCCTCTCGGAATCGATTTCTCAGGGAATCACCGGAAGCACGATGTGCGACGGGTAGGCGGCATCGTGATGAACCGTCTGCGTCGCCTTTCTCAGTTCCGCGTCTTCACCAAACTTGTGGCCGGTGTTGGGATTGCGGTCGTACTTCGGGAAGTTGCTGCTCGAAATCTCCAGTTGAATCCGGTGCCCACGCTCGAAGACGTGGCTGATGGACCACAGATCGATGGTGTATTCGTAGACTTTGCCCGGTTCCAGCAGCATCTGCTTCTTGAACGAATCCCGATAGCGGGCCCGTATGATCCCCTCCGCCAGCAATTGAGCGTAGCCGTTGGGGTGGACGTCCACCAGCTTGGCGGTGAAGTCGGTGTCGGTCGCGCTGGAGGCGGCATGGAGCATGGTCAGGACTCGCCCCGTCACCTCGATCTCCTCTGCCAGGATCTCGCCGGTGTAGACGAGCACGTCGTCGCGCCGCTGGATGGCCCTCTGATCCCGGGGACCACCGGTGGAGGGGTACATGCTCACGTTGCCGCCGTAGGTCGGAACCGGGTCGTCCGGATCGTAGACGTAGACATCGGCCGGTTCCGCGGACGGGGGCTCGGTATTCAGGGTGCCGTTGCCGAAGCGGCTGTTGGCCTGCCCGCCGCTGTGGAGGTAGTAATTCGTGTTCCGGGCACGGTTGAGAGGCCATTCGTTTTCCCTGCGCCACTTGTTCTCACCCATCACGAAGATGTCGACCGGCGGTTCGTCCATCATCCCGTTGTCGATGCCCTTGAGCCAGTAGTCGTACCAGCGAAGCTCGATGGGCCGAAAGTCCACGTCCGCCTCCGGACCGTAGTCGAGATCGCCCACCTCCCGGGGGCCCACCCCATGCCTCCAGGGACCGACGAGCAGGCGATGCTGGCCGCGAATCTTCTCGGGGCCGTACTGAACCATCCCCAGGTAACCGTTGATGGTGGCCTGGGAAACCTGGTCGTACCAGCCGGTGATGTTGAGGGTCGGCACCTGGACCTTGTAGTACTGTCCCGCGCTCATCTCTCCGGCCCGGGGCCGGTCTCCAACGCTGAACCGCCAGTAGTGGTCGTTGTCCGGGTGGTCCACCAGGTCCTGCCACAGGATGTCGGTCTGCCCGAACATGGCCTGGTCCATGGTCCGGATCGGGAGGTGACGGTACAGCTTGTCCCAGTCCAGGAAATCGTTCCGGAGGCCGTCGTTGTTGTTGGCCGTCAGGTTGCCGAGCAATGCCAGCAGGTTGAGGCTGTTGGAGAGTTGGAACGCCCCATTGGGGTACACGTTGTCCCAATGGTCGTCCGGAGTGACGTAGGGAATCAGGGCCGTGAGATACGGGTTCGCCTCGGTGGCGCCCATCCACTGCACGAATCCCAGGTACGATCCGCCGCACATCCCGATCTTTCCCGTGGACCAGGCCTGCTCACCCAGCCAGGTCTGGCAGTCGTAGACGTCGTGCCCGTCGAACTTCCCTTCCCGCCAATTCGGATCCCAGTAGAGGTAGGACTCCCCTTCGGAATCGTAACGCCCCCTCACGTCGATGCAGGCGAACACGTAACCGCGGGGAACGAAATACTGGGCGTGCCCGATGATGTCGCCCTGGAAGAACTCCGACTTGCGGGTGTTGTCATAGGGCATGTAGACGAAGATGACCGGGAACTTGCCATCCGCCTTCGGCCGCCAGATGTTGGCCGACAGCCGGACGCCGTCGCGCATGCGGACCCTGACGTCATGCTCCAAGTCGAT
>JAPOYZ010000213.1 GCA_026706325.1 Candidatus Aminicenantota bacterium | reverse complement strand
GCCGAACGGCGTCCGCACCGCGTAGTAACCGCAAGGATCGTAGCGGTCTCCGTCCGGACCCGTGCAGACGCTGGTCCTGACGGTACCGTCCACGGTGTTGTAGGGCCGGGCGTAGTGGAAAAGGACGTAGTCGAACTTGTAGGCGTCGTTGACGTCGTGTGCAAGCCCGTTGAACTGCCAGCCGTAGCGCAGGTCATGCTGCTGGCCGGCCAGGGTGGCCAGATAACTCCCACTCAGCGATACGGTGCTCTTTTTCTGGAAATCCTGGGAGGTATTGAAGCTTGCCGAATGTCCGATCGAAGAGAAACCGCGTGGCCGATACAGGGGGTCGTCCGGGGAATACCCGATCAGTCCCGGGGTTTGGGGGAACCTGTGACGGACCTGATTCGGCGCCAGCAGTTGTTCCGTCTGGATGGCGTTCAGTCCCCAACGGGCATCCAGGATCGCCACCGGGGACGGTGTGAAGGTCATGGCTCCCGTCACCGTGTAGCCGGGATGTTCGAACCCTTCCTTCTCCCACTCGAAGTCCGGGTTGGAGGTGCCGTCGCGATGGGGCAGTCCACCCTTCCACTTCGACCGGTCCGATACGTATGAGGACATCAATCGGACACTCTCCGCGGGTTGGAAATCGATCTTGACGGTCGTGCTTTGGAGCCGATCCTTGCGCTTGAAGACGCCCGTTTCTCCGGATGTGAAGGTTACGGAGCGGGTCCGGTTTCGGACTTGCGGGAGGAGCGCGCCGAAGAACCAGATGCGGTCGCGCCAAATGGGACCTCCCAAGGTGAACCCGTACTCGTTGATCGTCTCGTCGTCTTCGGCGTCGAACACGTATTCGGCCACGTCGACGTCCTGGGACGGGTCCAGGCGCAGCCTTTTGCTCGGGGCGCCGGTCAGTGTGCTGCCGCTGCCGTACCACAGTACGCTGCCGTGAATGTCGTTCGATCCGCTCTTGGTCCGGATGCTGAGCACGCCCCCCATGGCGCCGCCGAACTCCGCCTCGTACCCGGCCGTCTTCAACTGGAACTCCTGCACCGTTTCGACACGCAGGTTCTGATTGTTCAACCCGTTGTACATGCTCGTCGTATCGACACCGTCGATATAGAAGACGTTCTCCGCGCCCGAGGAACCGTCGACGGAGATACCACGGACGCTCGTCCCCCGGTAGGTCACGTTGCCCGCCTGGGCTTCGACGTTGACGCTCGGCGTGAAGCGCGCGTAGTCGCTGAAGTCCCGGCCCCCGGGGGCGTCGGTGATCCGTTGTCCGGTGTAAATCGACGCCGATTCGCTCTTGAACGTATCGATGGCCGCTTGGCCAGCCTCCACGATGATCGTACTGTCGATCCGGCCGACTTCGAGAGCCGTCTCAACGGAAAAAATCCGGCCGGCCTGGACGGCGACGTCTTCGTTCACCGAGGTCCGGAACCCCGGGAATCGGACGGTCACCGCATAGGTTCCGGGCGGCAGGTTGTTCTTGATCACCAATCCCTGATCATCGGAGACTCCGAAGACCGGCCGGATCAACACCCGGCTGGCGAACTCGACTTCGGCGCCGGGAATGACGCTGCCGGTCCGGTCGGTGACGAGGACGCGAAGACCGCCCACCTGTTGCTGCGCAACGACAGGCATGGGCAGGATAACCACGCTGACGATCGCCACCGGCAGAAGGGCCTTCCTGAGATTTTTCAAACGCCGGAGGTCATGGCGGAGCATGTTGGCAGCGTAGTAGACTGGGCGCCAATATCCAAACCCTGCAAGGGAGACATCCCATGAACGCTCGATTTCACCGCCGGGAGTTTCAGAAGCGATTGACCCTGCTGCTGGGAGGCGCTTCGCTGGGAACCGTCCCCGGCTGCTCGCCGGGAGAGGAGAGCCCACCGGCGTCCGGCGGGCCCAGCCACGGGGTTATGAGCGTCACTCGGGGAGAGCCGGACCTGACCGTCCCCGCCGACGTTCCCGAGGGCAAGAGCTGGCGCTACGGACTCATCTTTCCGTTCCAGGTGGCTCCCCGCATGGCCGCCGCCTTCGTCAACATCCGGATCCGCAACGGCGTCATGGCGCCGGCCCGCAGCGGCGACGACTACGAGGTCGGCAACGACGTAGTCCTCTTCGACGACCTCAGCCGTCCTCCTTCCCTGCCTGCCGTACCGGTGACCCGAAACCACGAGCAGGCTAATCCAAACTCCGATCCGCCCAACCAGCCCGCCATCATGGTCAAGTACCCCATGAGAGGCGGATTCGTACCCCTGGGAGCCAAGAACCCGGATGGTTCTCCCCACCCCCACTCCGGGACCGGTTTCGGGATCGACACCGGCCTGGCGCGGCACCCGGGCGACCCCAAGAGCGCCCACGGGGGAGGGATGTACGAGGACGCCGAGCGTTACCAGATCATGGAGGTCTTCCAGTTCAGCTACGACGGCGGCCGGTTCCGGGTGACCGGCGAGGAGCGAGTCCTACCAACGGAGCTGGTTTCCGGATGGAACATCAGCAACGGCGCCCTCACCAACGCCATCGCCGACGGGGACGACTTGCTGCTGGGCATGCACGCCTCCAGGGTGGCGGAGTCCGGCGAACCGGCCCCCGGTGGATCCGGCGTCCTGCGCTGGCAACGGACCAACGGCGTGTGGCGTCCCGTCTCTTTCGTCTCCGTGACCGGCACGGACGGGTCGACCGAGCCCAGCCTGATTCGCGACACCAACGGCGACCTTCTCTTCTCGGCCCGAGGCAAGGGGGGGACGCGACCCCACGCCATACGCGTCTGGCGCTCCCGGGACGATGGTGAGACCTGGAAAAAGATCATTCACGTGGTGGGCGTCATCTCCAGTTGTCCCATCACTCTGAACCAGGCGGCGGACGGGACTCCTTACATCGCCTCCAACATGTACCTGGTGCCATTGGACCCCATACCCAAGCGGTTCCGGATACCGGCCGACGAGGAAGGCCGCGTCCGGGGAGGCGGATGGACCCGGCAGAAACTGTACCTCTGGCCCTTGAGCGACGACCGGACCAGCCTGGAGGCGCCGATCCTGGGCCGCCACTGCAAGGCCGAATTCGGTCCGGCACCGAGCGGTTCCATGTGGCGGGTGGACCATCCCTCGTCCACCACGGTTCAACTGGCCGACGGCAACTGGCACAACGTCATGGGATACCGGATCCACGACGACGTCGAGAGCCACGAGTTGCCGTCTCCACCCCAGACGGGGGCGTACCTGGAAGAGGTCATTTCGGCGGGGGAACCGATTCCCAACTGGAGATTCTGAGGAATGAGGCAATCACCCCCACCGGCGCGATCCGCCGGAGGCCCGGTGGAAAAAGGGTAGGAGCGGTTTTCTAACCGCCGTATCCGAAATGAGAAAAAGGGCGATTGGAAATCGCCCCGCCTTGGAGCGCATCATGACCAGTTCACTGACGAGACGCAGCTTTGCGAACGCCATGGGATTCGGTTTGTCCGGTTCCGGCGGGGGGACGCTCTCCATGACCAAGGGCTCCCCTGACGTCGCCGTCCCTCCCGATCAGCCCACAGGCGAGACCTGGCGATACGGCCTGACTTTTCCCTTTCAAGTCTCCTCCGACACGGCGGCCATCTTCTGCAACATCCGCGGCCAGTCGGGCCATGACTACGAGATCGGGACCGATGTCTTTCTCTTCCGCGACCTCTCCGGCCTCCGGGAACGGGAAGCCATTCCCATCTCCCGCAACCATGAGGAGACGAATCCCCACTCCGATCCGCCGGGCCAACCGGCCATCATGGTCAAGTACCCGGTCCGGGGCGGCTTCGTCCCCTTGGGCGCATTGCTTGAGGACGGATCGCCCCATCCCCACGCGGGAACCGGATTCGGATGCAGCCAGGTCATCGCCTGGACACCGGACCGGAAGGGGGTCTACCCCCAAGACCGGCGCGAAGACTACATGGAGGTCTACCAACTGGCCTTCGACGGCCGGCAGTTCCAGGTCTCGGCGACTGCGCGGCTGACGTTCGGCCGGCTTCTGGACGGCGCGGTGCTGTCCAACCCGGGTATCACCACGGCGATTCCCGACGGCGAGGATCTGCTCTTCGCCATGGGCGGCCGGATCGAACAGGACCGTGGTTCGGGACTGACCCGCTGGCGGCGCGGCCGGGAGGGATGGCGTCCAATCTCCTGGGCGCCCATCACGGGGCCCGACAACGCCTTCGAGCCCAGCGTGGTCCGGGACCGGGACGGAAACCTTCTCTTCTGCGCCCGGGGGGGCCGTGCGCCCGACTACCACGACATCCGGGTCTGGCGATCGACCGGCGGGGACGCCCCGTGGAAGAAGGTCATCCACGTCCGCGGCGTCGTCTCCACGGCTCCCATCGCCATCAACAGGAGCCGCAACGGAGACCCCTATGTGGCCTCCAACCTTTACACCGTCCTGGAGGAACCGATGGTGCCGGGCCACCGGTATCCGCGTGACGAGCAGGGGAACACACGGCTGGGCGGATGGCTCCGGGAGCGCCTGGCGTTCTGGCCGCTGGACCAGGAACGGCGGGGCCTGGAGACGCCTCTCCTGGTGCGCCATTGCGCCGGCGACTTCGGGCCGGCTCCGTCGGGGTTCACCTGGGGGGTGGACCACCCCTCCGCTCATACCGTGCGCCTGGCGGACGGGAAGTGGCACGACGTCATCGGCATGCGGATCTGCGATCTGGGCGAGGTCCTTCGAGGAGAGGCCCCGACTCCCCATACGGGCGCATACGTGGAAGAAGTGCTGACCGG
>JAPOYZ010000470.1 GCA_026706325.1 Candidatus Aminicenantota bacterium | reverse complement strand
GATAGCGCACCTCGAAGCCGGCCCGTTCCAGGAGGCCGGCGAAGGGAGAAGGCCGATGCTGCATGCTGGTGGGGGTGATCATTACTCTTGGCATGGTGTTTTCCTCGATGAACGGTCCGATTCAGGTTCGATTCACTTGCCGCGAACCGTCAATGAAAGCGCTCCGGTTCCAGGCGCGACAGGTCCTGGCCGGCGCCCTCTCCGGCGGCGATTTCCGAGATCAGTTTTCCCGTGACGGGCCCCAGAGAGATGCCGATGGTGGAGTGGCCCGTGGCCAACAACAGATTGTTCCACTTCCGGGTCCGCCCGATGAAGGGAAGTCCGTCCGGGGTCAGCGGCCGCAGGCCTCTCCAGATTTCGTGCAGGTCCAACTCTTTCATACCGGCCAGATGCGTCCGGGCGGCCCGCAGGATGGCCTGGACACGGGGAAGGTTCACCGAAAGGTCCAGACCGGCCAGTTCCAGGGTTCCGCCAAAGCGCAGCTTGTCTCCCATGGGAGTGGCGGCCACCTTGGCCTCCGCCAACATCAAGGGGACCCGCGGCGTGTTGGCGGGAGCCCTGACCGTCACGCTGTACCCCTTGGCGGGCTGAACGGGGACGTCCAGCCCCACGGTCCGAGCCACTTGGGGCGACCAGGATCCGGCGGCGAGCACCACCTGTTCCGGCCGCATGTCCCCTCTCGTGGTCACCACCCGCGTGACCCGCGTCCTGGAGGTCTTCATTTCCAGCACTTCGGTCCCGGTCCTGAAGACCGCCCCCGCGCGGCGGGCGGCGTCCGCCATCTGGTGGACGAACCGGTGCGGGATCAGATGGGCGTCTTCGGGAAAGTGGATTCCGGCGATGATGGACGGATGCACGTTCGGCTCCATCTCCCGCAACCGAACCGTGTCCAGCAGAGTGGATTCGAGACCGAACTCCCTCAGAAGCCGCGCTTCCGCCAGGGCTTTGGCCAGAAGCCGTTCGGACCGGAAGATCTGCAGCCACCCCTTTTGCCGGAAACCGAATTCCAGTTCTCCTCGATCCGCCAGGCCCCGATACAATTCCAGGCTGGCATTTGAGAGATCCCGGAGAACGGGGATCCCCTTCCTCATGGGTTCGTCCCGGGAGGCCTGTTGAAACCACCAGAGCCAGCGCACCAGGTCGAGGTCGAGGCGGGGCTTGATGTAGAAGGGACTGACCGGGTCCAGCAGCCACCGAAGTCCCTGGCTCAACACCCCCGGAGCGGCCAGAGGGACCGAGTGGCTGGGGACGATCAGCCCGGAGTTTCCGTAGGAACTCCCGGAACAGATCTCTCCCTTTTCCACCAGGGTGACGGCGCATCCCCGCTGTGCCAGGAAGTAAGCGGAGCAGACGCCGATGACGCCGCCGCCGATGACGAGAACGTCGGCTTTCTCCGTCATCTTCCTTTCGCCTTCGATCTTGGACTCAACAGCCCGTGGCAAAAGTCGTCACGGCATTCGACCGTCCCTGCATCCCAGCGGACGGCGTTGCGATTCGGGCACATACTCCCGGTATGCGCGCCGTAAGCGCCTTGTCCGGCGGGCGCAGGAACGGTCTCGGTGCTCGCGGGACTTTCACCACGGACTGTCAACGCCCGCGCAACCTACACCCGGGACGGTTCCAAGACAAGCCCTCGGCCCGCGGGAGATGAGACGGGGAGGCGGTTTTCCGCCGTCCGTCAGATCTTGATCTGCTGCAGTTTCTCGATGGCTCGCGGCAGTTCGTCAGTCTCGAAATGAGGCCAGGGGAGGGATTTGCCTTCGCCGTCCACGGCTTCGACTCCGGAACCGGGACCCAGAACCTCCCCCACCCAGGTGGCCTGAATACCCCGGTCTTCCAACGCTTCCTGCAGCCGCTCGCGCGAATCGGCCCGGCAGACGATGAGGAGGCTGCCGGAGCCGATGAATCCCAGGGGATCGATTCCCAACAGGCGGCAGATTCGGGCCGTCTCGGGGAAGACGGGGATCCGGTCGGCCCGGACGCGAATGCGATGCCGTCCGGCACGGGTCAATTCGTCCAGTGCCGTCGCCGCTCCCCCTTCGGTCACGTCGTGGAGAGCCGAAACTCCTCCCGATTGCAGAACCGTCTCCGCCTCCTCCAAAACGCTGATCCCGGGGGAGAAGAGGAACTCCGCGCAACGGGAGACCTCAGCGGCCGGAACTCCCAGGCTTTCCAGGGCCGGACGGAATTCACGGGCCAGGATGGCAGTCCCCTCCACCGCCAACGCCTTGGTCAACAGGATCTGGTCACCGGGGCGCATCCGGCTCTTGTCCACGAGCCGGCTCCGGGTGGCGGTTCCCACCATCTGCCCGACCGCCACCGGTTTGGTGACCGAGTCGGTGATCTCGGTGTGCCCTCCGCAGAGAGTCACTCCCAGCCGGCCGCACCAGCGCCGGAGGCTCGCCATGAGCCGTTTGACCTGTTCGCCGGTGGTTCCCGGAGGGAAAAGGAGCGTCGTCAACAGCCAGCGGGGAGTGCCCCCGGACGTGGCCACGTCGTTGGCGTTGACCACCAGGGTGTAGTACGCCATCTCGTCGGTGGCGAAGGTGATGGGGTCCGACTTCAGGATCAGGACCTCATCCTCCCTCCCCAATGCCACGGCGGCCGTATCCTCTCCCACGCCGGGACCGATGAGAAGCGAAGGGTCGCCTGACGCCCGTTCGCTCAGGATCCGGTCGAGCAGGTCGTTGGGGAGCTTCCCCTCCGCCAAGGGAGACCGCTTGCGGACTAGTGCCCCCACCTGGGACAGATTCTCGACCACGAAGTCCGGGGCCGGGGTCCCGGGCGGTTCCATCCGGCCGTTGGTGAGGAAGACCGTGGGGGATCCGGCTCGGAGGCCGGCGTCGATGTCGAAGTGGAAATCTCCCACCACCAGCGTCTCGGCGGCGCTGACTCCCATTTTCCCGGCTGCGAGCCGGATCCCCTCGGGGTGCGGCTTGGGCAGGATGTCATCGTCCCGGGAGATGAGGACGTTGAAATCGGAGGGGCCGATGGAGGGAAAGTTTTCCAGCGCGCGGACGACCGCCGCGCGGCTGTTCCGGCTCACCACGGCCAAGGGCAGCCGCCTCGCCTGCAGCTCCCGAATCAACTCCTCGGCGCCTTCATTGGGCCGCGACCGGGCCGCGCCCTCCATCTCGAAGCGGTCGAGGACATTCAAGCAGTGCCGGCGGCGATCCGGAGGCAGTCCCTGAATGTATTCCAATATGGGGGCGCCCGCCGGACTCGCCAGCTCCTCCCGCAGTTGCTGGAAGTCGAGGGAACCCGGCCGGGTGAGAGTGCCGTCGAAATCGAAGAGGATCGCCCGGATGGTCCGAATCGGAGTGTCCCTCACTCGCCTCCACTACGGCGGGCCGCCGTCTCGCGATCAAGTCTCAAAGAATGCCGCTTGGCGAATTCGAAGACGTCCTCCATTTTTCGGCCGATGGCCAGAAGGTCCGCCTCCCGGTTCGGGGCAGCCACCAACTGGAAGCCCAGGGGAAGTCCCGCCTCAGAGAGGCCATAGGGCAGAGTCAGCGTGGGTAGCCCCGTATACGTCCAGATCAGGCTGAAGCGAGGGTCTCCGGTGGCTTCGATTCCGGCCGGCGCCGCTCCCGGCGCCGAAGGGCACAGGAGGACATGGAACTCGCCGAAGAGGCGTTCGACCTCAGTCCGGACGCGTTGCCGGTGGCTACGGACCCGCTCCAACTCCGCCGCCGGGACCCTGGCGCCCCTCCGGATCAGGGCTCTCAATTTAGGAGGATAGGAATCTCCAAAGACCCGATACAGACCCCCGTGCACCACCGAAGCTTCGGCCGCCACCAGCGTCCAGTGGTTGTCGTGGGCCTCCTCGCAGCAGGAAGGCAGCTCGGCGGAAGACACTTGTAGTCCCGCCGATTCCAGCCGGCGTCCCGCCTCTGCCAAAGCCGAGAGCATCTCCGGATCGGCGGCTTCCACCCTCTGATCGGGCAGCAGACCGACCCGGACCGGCGCCGCCACCGGCGCGGGCGACTCGCCTGTCAGAGCCTGGTATGCCACCGACGCATCGGAAACGTCGGCCGTGAATAACCCGAGGGTGTCGAAGCTGGGAGCGAAAGGGAAGACTCCTTCGATGGGAATCTTTCCGTAAGACGGCTTCAGGCCCACGACCCCGCAATAGCTGGCGGGCCGGTTGACGGAGGCGACGGTTTGGCTTCCCAATCCCAAGCGGATCATCCCGCATGCGACGGCGGCAGCCGAGCCGCTGCTGGAGCCGCCCGGCGTGTGTCTCGGGTTCCAGGGGTTTCCGGTGGGTCCGGGATCGAAGTAGGCGAACGTGGTGGTCACCGTCTTGCTGAGGACGAAGGCGCCGCGGGCCCGGAGGGTTTCGACCACGGCCGCGTCCCGGGCCGCGGGGCGCCAGGGAACGAAGCCGGCGTTGGAACGCGTCACCAGGCCCTCCACGTCCACGATGTCCTTCACTCCCAGGGACCAGCCCGCCAGCGGGCCTGATCCGGCCTCGGCAAAGCGCTTTCGGGCGGACATCTCATTCCAATCCACCAGAGCCCGCACTCGCGGCTCCCAGGCCCGAACCGCCTCCAAACGGGATTCAAACTCTCTCGGATCACTCCCCAATGTCATGGCGCTCGCTCCAGTCGAATCTATCGTCGAAATCCGGGCATCAGTATGCCCGGGTCCCCCACCCTGCGCTACCGCCCTCCATTCCTGTGAGAAGCGGTTGACTCTGCCTTGGACCGCATCGTTTCCACCAGCCAAGAGTCCAGCATGAGT
>JAPOYZ010000659.1 GCA_026706325.1 Candidatus Aminicenantota bacterium | reverse complement strand
CCAAGATGAACAGCTACGAGGAGGCGGCGAAGGTACCGTTCCTGCTTTCGGTCCCGGGACTGTGGGACCGCTCCCGGCGCGTCGGGAAGCCCGTGAGCCAAGTGGATGTGACACCGACCCTGCTGGACCTGATGGGGCAGCCGCTGCCCGAGCACCTGCAGGGAGAGAGCTGGGCCGCCGACCTGCGCTCGGGACGGGAGTTCCCCGACCGGGACATCCTGGTCGTCAGCGACGAACAAGGTTTCAGCCATCCCTGGAACCGGCGGCACGTCTACCACCACCGGACCCTGGTCACGCCCGAGGGTTGGAAGCTCACGGTGAGCGCCGCCGGCGACGGGGAGCTCTACCACCTGGGCCGCGACCCCAAGGAGATGCGGAACCTCTATTTTCTTCCGGAGTACCAGGACCAGGTTCAGGAAATGTGGGCCCGGCTTCGGGCTCGCCAGAAGGAGTTCGAGGATCCCGTGGCAATGGATCTGAACCAGCCCTGGCCCCAACGGAGGGGCGGACAGCCGAAATTTCCGTGACCCGATACGGCCTCTCCGTTTATCTCCTTCTGCTCGCCGGAAGTGGAACCGCCGCCGCGGCCTCATCCTCCCCGCCCGACGTCCTCTGGATCATGCTGGACGACGGGCGGGCGGACACATTGAGCTGCTACGGCCGGCCCTGGGCCGATACGCCGCACATGGACCGTATCGCCCGCGAGGGGGTCCGCTTCAAGACGGCCATCGTCCAGAACCCGGTCTGCGTCCCATCGCGGACCTCGATGAAGACCGGTCTCTACGCGCACCAGACCGGCGTCATGGCCATGGGAAAGCCGGCTTCGAAGCCGGGACGCTACCGGACCCGGTCACTGAACGAAACCCCAAACCTTCTCAAGGCCTGGAACGAGGCCGGCATCACTCCCGAGAACGTGGGCAAGGCCCACGCCTTCCGCGGGGATTGGCGTCTCTTGGGCGATGCTCCCCGGTATCTCGACAACCGGGGACGGCCCACGTCACACCTGCCCCCCGAGTGGCATCGCCGCCTCCTGTCGGTGGTTCGAACCCAGACCCATCAATGGATGATCGGGGGCCTGTTCGACATTCCTCCCGGCCAGATCCGCACGGCCCGGCTGGGGGACCTGGCGCTGGGCCGCCTGCGGGAACTGGTTCGATCGCCGGACCCCTTCTTCCTGCGCGTCTCCTTCCACGCACCGCACGTCGCCTGCTCCACCACGCCCTCCTGGTTCGTCGATCCCAGCCGGATCGATCTGCCCCTCCCGGCACCCGGGGAGATCCTGGACAAGCCCCGTTACGAACGGGAAAACATCCATGTCTACAGCGGCGCTCCCCACCTGAGCCGGGAAGAGATCGGTCTCGCCCGCGGAACCTACTACGGCATGATCCGGGCGGTGGACCGCGAGGTCGGAAGGTTGCTTTCGGTCCTGGAACAGGCCGGACGCCTGGATGAAACCATCATCGTCATCAACTCCGATCAGGGATTCCAACTGGGAGAACACGGCAACTGGAAGAAACGGGATTTCTACGACACCAACGTCAAGGTCCCGTTCATCCTTCGGGCTCCCGGGCTGCTGCCTCAGGGCAAGGTGGTGACCGAGCCGGTGGAGATGGTGGACTTCCTTCCGACCCTGCTGGAGCTGTCCGGTTTCCAACCGCCCGCCGGGATTCGGGGCCGGAGCCTGCTGCCCTTGATCCGGGGTAAGGTCCGGGAGTGGCGCCGGGCCTGCTTCTCGGAGCACGATCACAGCGAAGACGCCTACGAGGAACTTCGCCGCGGCGGGGGACGGCGGGTCATGGTCCGGACCCGGGAATGGAAGCTGGTCTTCTTCATGGACGAGCGGGTCCCGGATGAGGACGGGGCCCTCTACCAGCTCCGGAACGATCCCTGGGAGCAGCGCAACCTGTACGGCGACCCTGACTACGGCGGTGTGGTGGAGGAATTGAAGAGCATGGCCCGGGAGTGGGACCGGGGAGAAGGAGCGGGGGTCTTCAACCGCCGAGCTCCAATTGGAGGATTGGCGCAAAGGGGAATGGGGGACTAACAGTCCCCTCCCAGGTGGAAGGAAGTCGCGGTGGCGGGATATAATCGCGCAAGGCTTTTCCAACAGGAGTGTTTCGTACGAATGAAACGGAAACCTCTTCCAGCTTGCGCCGTTCTTTGCTTCGCCTTGTGGAGCCCTCAAGGCGTCCACGCCAATGACAAGCCCCAGCCGCGGGACCCTGAGATGCGTTCGCACCACCCACTCGGCGGGTCCATCGGATCTCCGTTCAAAATCCAGGTGCGCGGGAAACGCCTGCAGGGGACCCACGCCGTCTGGTTTGAGTGTGACGACGTGCGCGCCCGTCTCCTTACCGTGAACGAGGTCGCGGAGAACGATGCAAAGGACCAGGACGAATACTACAGGAGGAGGGCGTTGAAACTCCTGGGCCAGGACGGGAAAGAACCGGAGTTCCTGGCCGTGCTCGAAGTGGTGACCTCGTCCGAGACCCGTCCCGGACTTCACCACTTCCGGCTCGTGGGTCCCACCGGCGTCTCCAACTCCCTGAGCCTCCATCTGGTGAATCAGAAACTCCAGGATGAAGTCGAATCGCCTCACCATCGACCTTCCCAAGCTCAGGAAATCAGTCTCCCGGCCGTCGTCAACGGCACCATAGAAGAGAAGGGAGAACTGGATTACTACTCCTTCGAGGTGGAAGCAGGCGAGACGCTGGCCTTCCAGGTGTTGTCCGGCTTCGAGCTGGGCGTCAGTTATTGGGCCCAGACCGAGATCCGGCTCTACGAACCTCATCAGAGCTGGTTCGGGACCGATCGGGCTCGTCCTCTGGTCCTGAAAGGCCCTCGGCTCTCCTGGGAACCGATCCGGGTTCGGAGCACCTGGTTCGACCGGCGTGACTTCGTGACCCAGTTCGTCCTCTACCCTCTGTTGGAGCATCGTTTCGAGAAGGCTGGACGTTATCTGCTTTCCGTGGGCACGTTTCTGGGCCGGAGTTGGGACAACAGTTATCAGTTGCGGGTCGAACCGGCCCGGAACGAGACTGTCACGCGCCGTGTGATCGGGGCCTTCGGCCAGCCGGCCCACGCCGACCCGGCCGACTGGCTGGAGAGGGACTCCACGACCCTGCGTCAGTTCGGAAGTTTCTACCGGAGACTGGGGGACGATCGGTTGGCCGAATTGAAAACCCGTTCGGTGACCGCCTCCTTGTCCGGAAGCGATGCCTCGCCCACCATGGCCTCTACTCGGGACCAAGAGCCCAACGACTCGGCGGAGGCCGCCCAGGAGTTGATCCTTCCCAGCTTCGCCGAAGGGCGCATCGACTTTCCCGGCGACGTGGACCGTTTCCGATTCCGGGTCAGCGCGGGTCAATCCGTGGCAATAGAGGTCGAGACGCCCCGGCTCGCTCCCCCCCACTTCAGCCCCTGGCTCAAGGTGCTGGACGACGACGGGGAGGTGGTGACCCACAACATCTACCGGGAATACGGGGGCAACGGCATCGACCCCAACAAGACCATCGAGCGGAAGACACTGCACACCTTTGAGACGGAAGGGAATTACTGGCTGCTGGTCCGGGACGTGACCGATCATGCCTGGGGAGACGAATACCAATACCGGATTTTGATCCGGCCGCAGGTTCCTCATCTGGGCCGGCTGGAGGTGTCGTTAGGCGTCTTCTCGGTGTCCTCCCAACTTATCGAAATGACGGACCGCCTCAACTTGAAGCCGGGGGAATCCAGGCGCCTGACACTGGTGGCTGATCTGGAGGAAGGATTCGACGGAGAGGTCCTGGTGGAAGTCGACGGCCTTCCCGCCGGTGTGCGGGTCCAGGCCTCCACTCCCGCCAGTTGGAGCGGGCTGTTGGTTCAGGGAATCCAATACCGGCCGCCGGGCGAACACATCGTCGACCCCAAGAGCCATCGTCCCAAGCGGAAGGCGGTCACGTTGGTTTTGCAGACAGACCCCCAGGTTCAACCCACTCCGCTGCCCCGGTTCCTGAGTATTCGGGCCCGGCCTATGTCGGCGAACCGGACCGGCCCCCCGCTCATGGCGGGCAGGATTCCCCTTCTGATCCTGGACTCCCCTGAGATCGCGGAAACCGGCGCCGGCCAGCAGGAGGTGGCATTGGCCCAATGAAGTTTTCGAGCTTGTTCCGAATTCTGTGCTCCTGCGGGATGGCGGCCGTCCTCGTCGGCGCTTCGACGCCGGCGGCGCCCGGCTCATCGACCGTCCTGTCGCTGCGTCTGCTCCCGGAAGAGGTGGTTCTTTCAGGTCCCGGAGTTTCTCAACGCCTGCTGGTCCTGGGACGGGGAGCCGACGGGCTGGAGCGAGACGTTACTTCCCGGAGCCGGTTTTCTCTGGCTCCAGGTGGCATTGGCCAAGTGGACCCGGCGGGACGAGTGACTTCCCTGACGGATGGAGAGGCTACCCTCCAGGTTCGCGTGGGCGGCCTGACGGCCCAGGTCCCTGTACGTGTCTCCCCAGAAGGGGTGCAAAGACCCTTCAGCTTCTCCCGGGACATCGGAACCATCCTCACCAAACGGGGATGCAACTCCAGCGACTGCCACGGGGGAGTCAAGGGCCGAGCCGGATTCAAGCTCTCCATCGACGCCCTTCATCCCCGCGAGGACTACCGGTGGATCGGCCAGGGCGGAGACTACCAGGTCATGAGCATGGAGGCGGGCGGCGCCCTTGAGCCCCGGGTGGACATGAATGCCCCGGATCGGAGCCTCCTGTTGCAGAAACCGACGCTCCAGGTT
>JAPOYZ010000294.1 GCA_026706325.1 Candidatus Aminicenantota bacterium | reverse complement strand
GCGATAGAGGCTCCTGGCCTTGAGCCGGCGGCGCAATCGTTCGACGCCGGCCAGCATGCGGCTGCGCACGGTGCTGTAGGGAATTCCCTTGATCCGGCAGAGGTCCTTCAGCTTCATTTCCCGCGGTCCCATGATCATCCGGATCGCCTCCTGCTGAACGCCCGGAAGCTCGGACATGGCCACCGTGATCTCCCGGAGAACGTCCCGCCTGAGATTCTTCCTCTCTCGTTGGAGCAGGAGAGTGAGGGGGTCGGCGGGAGCGTTGTGGATCGGGAGCGTGAACTGACCCGGTTCCTCCGGAAGAGGCAGGTAGACGCGGCGCCGGGAAGCGCGGTAGTGGTCGATGCTGGCGTTGAAGACGGACCGGCGCAGGTAGCGGTAGGTTTCCAACTCGTCAGGAAAGCTCCGCCCCGAGGCTAAAACCTGGGAGAGAGCGTCCTGGAGGATGTCCTCCACGCGCGCGTCGTCGAACAGGAAGCTGCGAACAATGGAGCGAAGAGCGGTGTACTTTTTTTGCCAAACCCGTTCCAGCATGCGGTCTACACCCGCTTCGCAGAAACGGAAATTAGCAAGCCGCTGCAGGCCGATCAGGGGGTGGGAAAAACCTGCAGCGAAACAGGTCGGCTATTGTAGGGATTCGGTCCCGCCGGTGTCAACGACGATTTCGAGTCCTGGTTCGGGCCTGCGGATGGACGGCGCAGGCGGCTGGTGTTGCGGCGCTTGCCGCGCCTTTCCCCCGGTCTGCCGGACGCTCTGCCAGTCCCCGCCGCGGTTGTCAATCAAGAATGGCCTGCGTAACATGATGCGGATCTCATGGCGGAGCCGGTCATCGCAATCTATCCCGGGTCTTTCGATCCCGTGACCAACGGTCATCTCGACATCATCCGCCGGAGCCGGACCGTCTTCGACACGGTGATCGTGGCGGTGCTGCAAAACCTGGAAAAGAAACCACTTTTCAGCGCCGAGGAACGCCTTGGGATGCTGCGGCAAGTCACCACGTCATGGCCAAATGTTAAGGTGGATTCTTTCGACGGCCTTTTGGTGAGTTACGCAGTGGAGAAGGGTGCCCGGGTCATCGTCCGCGGCATCCGGGCCGTCACCGATTACGAATACGAATTTCAGATGGCCCTGATGAACCGGAGGATGGAGTCTTGCATCGAAACCATATTCATGCTGCCTTCCTCCGAGTACTCGTACCTGAGTTCCAGCCTGGTCAAGGAGGTCTACGCCTTGGGCGGGGAGATCACCGGCCTGGTGCCTGAGGTCGTAGAGTCGAGTCTGCGCGCTTTGGACGGATAACGGGATCTCTGTGGTAGAGTCCGGGTCTCGCAACGAAGGGGATAAACCTGTGGGTCCGATTAAGTGCCGGTACGGTCTTGGCCTTCTCGCCGTGGTATCGGTTGCGCTGGTCGTGGTGGTGCTGTTTCAGAGGCACTGGATCGGCCTTGAGCGGGGCCGATCGGTTTCCGGGACGGTTCCGGAGACGGTGTCTGACGCCGGACCCCGGGTTCCCGAGCCCGGCCCCGTCACGGTTCGAAAGGCCGGCATCCCCCGTGGCGCCACCTTGGCGGCCGTACTCCGCGGATTCGACGTTTCGGGTTCGGAGATCCACCGGCTGGTGGAGGATACCCGGGACGTCTACAATCTGGACCGGGTCCGGCCGGGGAATCGCCTGGTGCTGGAGCTGGAACTCGACGGATCGTTTCGGAGCGTCCGCTACGACATCGACGAAGAGGAGTACCTGGTCGTCCGTCAGGAGCGCGACCGGTACGTGGCGACTCGTCACAAATACGATTTCCAATTGCAGGAGAAACGGGTCTTCGGGGAGATCCGGACCAGTCTGACGGAAGCCCTGATCTCCCAGGGCGAGAAGTACGCCCTGGTCTTCAAGGTGCTGGATATTCTCGGCTGGGACCTCGACTTCACCCAGTTGCAGCCTCAAGATTCGTTTACGCTGCTGGTGGAGAAGAAGTATCGGGCCGGCCGGTTCGTCAAGTACGGCGATGTGCTGGCCGTCCGGTTCGACCAGATGGACAGGAGTCTGTTCGGGATTCTGTTCACTGATCCCGAGACGGGCAAGCAGGACTACTTCGACGAGAAGGGGAACTCATTGCGGAAAGCGTTCCTCCGGGTGCCTTTCAGGTTCGATCCCCGCATCACTTCCGGCTTCTCCTATTCCCGTTTCCATCCCATATTGAAGCGCCGCCGTCCGCACCTGGGAGTCGATTACGGCGCTCCCACCGGCACCGAGGTGATCTCGGTCGCTTCCGGGACCGTCTCGTTCGCCGGCCGCAAAGGGGGCTACGGGAAGATGGTGAAGATCCGCCATGGACAGTATTCCACCAGCTACGCGCACCTGTCCCGGATCCAGGTTCGCCGGGGCCAGCGCGTGGAGCAGGGGGACGTCATCGGGAGAGTCGGATCCACCGGCCTTTCCACGGGGCCCCATCTGGACTATCGGATCCAGGATCAAACCGGCCGGTACCGGAATCCCTCCAAGCTCAAATTCCCGCCCGAGAAACCGGTGGCTCCGCAGCATCTGGACGCCTTTCGGGGCGTCAGAAACGACCTGATGCAGCGTCTGGGTTCATTTCCCGCCAAGGCCGGGTATTTCACCCGCAAGGCCAAGATCGGATAAGCCGCAGATTGAGTCAGGGCAGGGGCTCACCGGCGCCGTCGGCCGGGTCGACGACTCTGACCTTCAATGCAGAGAGGCTCTTCACGAGATCCGGGAGATCGTACTTCCGCAGAGACCCGTGGACCGTGTTCACCAACTGATTGACGGGCACCTCGGTCTGAATCACGTTGGACCAGGAGACCAGCGACCGGCGCAGTTCCAGTGAAGCGAACAGCGCCGGCTCCAGGGCCGCGGCATGCAGCGCGGCGGGTCCGGCCTCGCCGATGCCCACCAGGTGAACCCTGCGTGCGGCATCGGACCCCGTGCTCCCGGCCAGATGGCGGGCGATGACGAGAATCTCCTCGGCCCGCATCCCCAGATACGATCGGCCCAGCATGTAGGCCATGTAGAACTCTTCCCAGTCCGCTCCGAACAACGGACCGTAGCCCCACTTTCCCTTGGCCGGCTGAGTCTCTCCCACGCCTCGCAGATCGACGGCCAGGACTTCGCCTCCGTCCAGCACCAGCTTCTCGATGAGGCCGTCGGGTTCGGCATCCACCTGCTTGCCTTCGCCATGAAGGTACAGGACCACGTCCCGGCCGCCGGCGTCGGGCACGAAACGCAGGGCGGGGAGCCGGATGCCCGGCTCCGGGTGAAGGACCTGCTTGTGAATCGTATACCCGGGCCGGGACAGGCTTCCTGCATCTTCCGCCGTCACGGGGGGCAGTTCGTCCAGACGGCGGATTCCCGCCAGGCGCCGGACCTCCGCCAGCGCTTCGTCTCTGGGAGTCCGCCGCCACCAGGCGCGCCGGACAGCGGCGAGTTCCCGTTCCCGCTCCTGATTGAATTGGAAGACGGTTCGGGCGCCGGGGATGAGCTGAACCTGGCCTTCGGGACTGGCACGGACCACCGGAAGCCGAACCGGGCGGAACTCGCTGTAGTCCGGTCCCGAGGCCGTGATGAATTCCTGCATGGACCCTTCTTCCTCACTCAGAAGAGGGGAGTCGTCTTCGCGGAGGGCATCGTCGATTCCCAGGAGCCAGCGGCGCATCCAGCGGGCCATGCCCTCCCGCAGGGGCCGAAAGAATCCGTGGACCACGTCGGCTTCCACCAGGTCGACTCTTTCCGGGTATCCCAGGCGTCCGTAGAAACGTTTGGCCTCCCGCAGGGACCGCCACGATCCGGAGATGTCGAACATGTCGTCGCGGGTGGCGGCGCAGATGAGGGTCGGTTTCGGCGCCCGGATCATGAGGTAGTCGGCATGTCCGAGACCCTGGGCGATTTCGCCGTAGACCTGCTGCTCCGAGTCTCCCGGCCCCTGCGTGTGCAGCATCTCCTTCACGTGGGTGATGTAGCAGGAGGGCGCGGCACAGGCGACCCGCTCGTCCAGCGCCATGAGAAGAGTGGTCACCAAACCGCCCCCCGAGTTGCCCGTGAGTCCGATCCGGTCCGGATCGATCTCCTCCCGGCTCGTCAGGTAGTCGATGCCCCGGATCCCGTCCCAGATCCGGTAGGTGGCGGCGCTGAGGCCCAGGGGGATGGAACTCACCGCCACCAGCATGTGCTCGATTCCGTTCTCGAAGCGGGGCCGTCCGTCGGGATGAAGAATCTGGTGGCGCTCCCCTTGCCCGATGGGGTCGTAGCACAACGCGGCCATTCCCCCTTTGGCCAGAAGGACAGCGGCCCGCTGGTACATTTCCGACGACTTGGCGCTGGGCGCGTGACCGCAGGCGATCAGGACCCCGGGATAGGGGGGAGGACCCGCGGGGAGGTAGAGGAGCGCCGTGACGTAATGCCCGGGACGGCTCTGGTAAAGGATGCGCTCCACGCTGTAGCCGTCGCGCCGGTGGCGGCCCACGACGCGGGCCTGAAGCGGGGTCCTTTCGGGGAAGTCCCCGAGTTGGGCCCGCAGGAATTCCCGCATGCGGCGCTGGTGCTCCCGCATCTGCTCCGTCGTCTCGAGTTCCTCGAACGCCGCCTCGCGGCGCAGGAACGCCTTCTCGGCTTGGTCCAGGAGGTACTGGCGAACCATCTTCCCGGTCTCCACCCGGTTGACCCTTTCGGGGAGAACCCTCAGAGTTTGGGAGGCCTCTGACGGAATGGAGGAGAACATGACCGGTATCCAGATCGATAACAGAAATCTGGG
>JAPOYZ010000607.1 GCA_026706325.1 Candidatus Aminicenantota bacterium | reverse complement strand
CACCCTGTCGCTGCTTCGCGGCGGCTGGCAGGAGGTGATGACGCGCCAGTTCGTCACGGTGCTGGGCAGCGCCGAAACCGCCGAAAGCCCGGAACAGCTCGAGCGCATCTGCCGCGAATTCATTACCAGGCTTACCGGAAAACAGACAATCTACCAGATGCTGCGGCTGGAGGAGGAGATGCGTAAGCGGGGGGCGGACTGCTCCCCAGCCGCAGAGTACAAACGACAATACCTCGCTCTTCTGAACCAGCATATCTCCGGGCGTCTTCAGAGCGTGCGCAACCGCCGCCGCCCACCGGAGGCGTACATGGTCCGCGGGGCAGAACGGCTGCTGAAGAGGCTCTGCCGGGCCGGGATTGTCTGCCACCTCGCCAGCGGCACCGATCAGGAATACGTGGTCGATGAAGCAGAGTTGCTGGGGCTGACCCCCTATTTCGGGAACCGCATCCACGGTGCTCGGGAAGACTACCGGTCCTTCTCCAAGGAAATCGTCATCCAGGACATTCTCAGAACCCACCTGCTGGACGGATCGCAACTCGCGTCCTTCGGGGATGGCTACGTCGAGCTGGAGAATGCGCGCGCGGTCGGGGGGGTCGCGGTCGGGGTCGCAAGCCTGGAAAACGGAGAACAGGGGTGGGATCCCTGGAAAAAGGAACGCCTGCTCGGGGTTGGCGCACAGATTCTGGTTCCAGACTGGAGCGAGGCGGACCTCATCCTCGACTACCTGGGAGTCGCCTGCCCGGAAAGTGACTGCAACGATCCGGTCCCGGCCGTGGAGTCGAAATGACGGCCAACGGCCTGCGGCGATTGCTGCGTTCCTTCCGCGAACTCACCATTGCGGTAGTTGGCGATTTCTTTCTCGACTCCTACTACGACTGCCGACGCGACCTGGAAGAGACGTCGCTGGAGACGGGCAAGCGGTGCTACCAGGTCGTCAACACCCGCAGGCAGCCTGGTGCCGCAGGAACGGTTGCCGCCAACCTCGCCGCCCTGGGGATAGGCGCGGTCGAGGCGGTGGGCTACTGCGGCGACGACGGCGAGGGGTACGAACTGCGGCGTTCGATGGGGAAGCTCGGCCTGCGTACCGATGGATTCTACACCGCGGACGATCTCTTCACACCGACCTATGCCAAGCCCTGTTTGGTCGATTCCGGGCGCGTCCTGGAGGAGCTGGAGCGCATCGACATCAAGAACCGGCGGCCCACCCCGCGGCTCTTGCAGGAACGGATTATCGGTTTCATCCGGGATAATGTCTCGCGCTGGGACGGTGTCATCATCGTCGATCAGGCGAACGAGCCGAACTGTGGAGTCGTAACGACCCGGGTGCGCCGCTTTCTCACCCGTCTCGCCCGGGAGCGCGGGGACACGGTCTTCCTGGCCGACTCCCGCGAACAGATCGGGTTGTACCGGGACGTGATCGTCAAACCGAACGAGCGCGAGGCCGCGTCCGTTCTTGCGGTATCCCGTTTGGGCAAGGCGAGGATTCCCCTTGGGGAATCGCGAAAACTGGCGGCGCGGTTGTCGCTGCGCACGAGGCGCCCGGTCTTTCTGACCCTTCAGGAAAGGGGGATGCTGGTTGCCGCCGGCGACTGGGTCGAGCACATGCCCGGATTTCCTCCCTGCGGACCGGTCGATCCGGTCGGCGCCGGAGATTCCACCTCGGCCGCCATCGTCGCCTCGCTGAGCGCGGGAGTCCGCCTTTCCGAGGCTGCGTTCGTGGGAAATCTCGTCGGGTCCGTGACGGTGCAGCAGATCGGTACTACCGGGACAGCCAGCCCGGCACAGATCGTCAGGCGTTTTCGGGAGGTTGGCAGTGGCGCATGAACGCGAGGACCTCACCCGGATCAAGGTCCAGCCTCTGGCTGTCCGCCGCAGCAAACACGCATTCGAGGCCATTCGCGTAGACCCGCAGGCTCCGCCACCCCCTGCCGGAGACCTGGCCCCAAAGATTGAGATAGTCGCCGAGCGCATTCGCGGGGCGCGCGCATCAGGAGCTTCGGTGGTGCTGGCCTTTGGCGCCCACCTGGTTAAAAATGGCCTGGGAAGGGTGGTCGAAGAGCTGATGGAGGCCGGCTGGATCACCCACCTGGCGACCAACGGTGCGGGAGTAATCCACGACTGGGAATACGCTTTCCTTGGTCGCTCGGAAGAGGATGTACGCTCCCATGTCGCCGAAGGACGCTTCGGCTGCTGGGACGAGACCGGCCGCTGCACCCTTCTCGCCGTACTGACCGGGGCGCTGGCGGGCATGGGGTACGGAGAATCGATCGGCAGGTTCGTGCTGGACGGCGGCTGCGAAATCCCTCGCCGCGAGGACTTGTGGCATGCCGTCGCCGATGCCTGTGAGACTGGGAACCCCGCCCTGCTCCCGGCGCAGACCGAATTGCTGCGTTCCCTCGAACGCTTCGAGTTGCCGGAGGGATTTCTCCGCGTCGAGCACCGCAACCCGGAAAATTCACTGACCGCGGCAGCCTGTCGTCTCGGCGTGCCGCTGACGGTCCATCCCGGGATCGGCTACGACATCGTCTACACTCACCCGATGGCTAACGGAGCGGCGATGGGACGCGCGGCAGGCATCGACTTCGCGATTCTCGTCCGCGCCGTGGGGCAGATGGGAAAGGAAGGGGTGCTGCTGTCGGTAGGTTCGGCGGTAATGGCCCCGCAGGTGTTCGAGAAAGCCGTGTCGATAGCCAACAATCTGCGTCGCCAGGAGGGGGCCGGTCCGCTGACCCCCTTCATCGCCGTCAACGACCTGGCGGAGATCGACTGGGACTGGTCGCGCGGGGAGCCGCCGAGCGAACACCCCGCGTACTACATCCGATTCTGCAAGAGTTTCAGCCGCATGGGGGGCGAGATGGTCTACCTGGGCGGGGACAACCGCACCTTCCTGCAGAACATCCACAGCCTTCTGGCTTAGTGCTTGTTTCTCAGGGGTTGGATCTCGAACACCGAAGGGCAGAACCGCCCACCCGGGGAGCTCGGTTCCCCTGCGATACCTCGCCGTTCTTCCGCCCATCAGCGGAGGCCCTGGCTCACCCGTTACCAGCGATTGGGGAACTGGCCTAGGACAGAGCCGCGGTGATGGTTCCGGCGTACCGCTCTTCCACCGCCTTGGGGACCACCTTCTTCAGGCCTCGGGTCAAGGTTCCGTCCTCCTCGCTGAGAGCCGCGGGCAGGACGACGACGTTGACCGGGCGCTCGTGTGCCGGCAGCCCGGCAAGGTCGGATTCATGGAGAAGCTGACTCCGGATCCGCTCCGCGACTTCCGGGTGGCTGCGGATCGCCTCCTCGTCGCCCGAAACCCCCTCGATCTTCCCCGCTTCCTCAAGATCGATGGTCGCCAGGACAACGGGCTGGCTGCGGGTCTGGTCTCCGGACACCAGAACGTGCTCGACGAGGGCGGCCCTTGAGTAAACCCGCTCGAGCAACTCCGGGTTGATGAACTCGCCGTTGGCGAGCTTGAACTGGCGTCCGACGCGTCCCTGAAACGTCAGAAAGCCCTCTTCATCCATGCTGAACAGGTCCCCGGTCCGGTACCATCTCCTGCCATCCTTTTCCACCAGGACCTCGGCGTTCCGCTCAGGATCGTCGAGGTATTCCTTCATCACGTTCGCACCCGACACCCACAGCTCACCTGCTCCCGGACCGGGCCGACTGGTGCCGGACGCCGGATCGGCCGAGGCGAGCACTTCGCCCTGCTCGTCCACCAGCCTGACCTCGAAAAGCGGCCTTCCAACCGTTCCCGTCTTGCGTCCTTTGAGGTGGTTGGTCGCTATCAGCGGAGCGCACTCCGTGGTTCCGTATCCCTCCAGCGTGCGAATGCCCAGGACATCCTGAAAGAAATCGAGCGCTTCCGGATCCGCCTTGGCAGAGCCCACGATAAGCAGCTCGAGGTTGCCCCCAACCCGCTTCGACAGCTGCTCCTTGATCTTGGCCACGATCTTTCCGCCTATGGTAGCGCTGACAAGCCGGTCTCCAAGGCTTGCCTCTCCCCGGGCAATCCGCTGCCTGGCGCCTACCGCCCGCTCCACGAGACGCCCCTTCAGACCCCCCGCGTCAATTTCCTTGCGCACGTTTCCGTAGACCTTGTCGAGGACCAGGGGAACGGTCAGAAACCCCTCCGGCTCCGAAATGCGGATGTCGGTGAGAACCCGGTCCGGGGAACGTGCGAGGTCGAGCTCCCACCCCTTTGCCAGGGGATAGTAGATGTTGAGAATCCCCATCGAGTGGTAATCGGGCGCGGACTTGAAGAAACGGAAGTTGTCGCTCTCGACGACGACGTCCCAGACCTGGCGGATGTTGGCGACGATGTTCGGGCGGGTCTGGACCACACCTTGCGCCAGGCCGGACGTCCCGGACGTATAGATGACCTTGGTCTCGTCGGAGGGGGACACCGCAACCGCCGGCGGCGCCGCTTCGCAGCCGGCGACCTGCTCCCATGCAGTGGCATCTTCACGGCTGCCGTCAGTCACGATCAGCTTCGGCGGCTGTTCCAGGGACGCGGCAACCGCGTCCACCTGGCCAAGCGATTTCCCGTCAACGACGAGGAAGGAGACTCCCGAGTGGTTGATGTTGTGAGTCAGGATCTCTTCGGGGAGCTTGTTGCACAAGGGAACCGTGCAGACTGCGAGCAGGTCGCAGGCGAGAAACACCAGCAACGGCTCGAACCCGCCGTCAGTGAGTATGCCGACGCGGTCTCCCTTTCGGACACCGAGGCCGGCTAGGCCGGCAGCGACGGCGTTCCGCATGCGCCCGAGTTCGGCATAGGTGATCGGTTCGTAGGATGGC
>JAPOYZ010000469.1 GCA_026706325.1 Candidatus Aminicenantota bacterium | reverse complement strand
CCTTGCCGGCCAGGTCCGACAGGTCCGCGGTTGCGTCCCATTCGACCCGGTGCCGCAGATCGTCCGTGGTCAGCGGCCTGACGTCCTCACGGCTGAAGCCGCGCAGGGGCTCGCCCGCCGCGTCGCACAACTCCACCTGGATCGCGCCTCCCGAGGCGTCCGCGTTCACGAACAGGTGCCGTCCGGAAAACCGGATCGGTTTGGTCTCGACGATCCCCACGGTTCCGGAAGCGTCGGGTTCCAGACTGACGTAGCCGTCCTTGCGCAGGAAGGCGACGCCGAGATTGCAAAAGGGTTGTCCGCGCTCCGCAAACCATTCCTGGCCCCCCTGATCGGAGAAGTCGTGGCGGACCTTGTAGCCCTCGTAATAGATGTAGAGCTTGTCGGAGCCGGGAGGTTCCACCACCTGTGCGTAGTAGAGCGACCCTTCGTCCCAGGCTCCCTCGGTCCCCACCGGCATGAAGGTGGCTTGATCGGCAACGTGCCTCCAGTGGTAGCCGTCGCGTGAGCTGATCAACTGGAAATCGACCCATCGGCTCTCCTCCCGCTTGTAGCAGTCGGGCCCCATGGTCCGCCAGCGCTTCCTGCCTTTGGGGGTCAGGTCCTCGGCGTGGTAGGCGTCGGCGATCCCCACCAGGATGCTCTCCTCATCGCGGGTTTTGATCCCGTACCAGCCTCGATTGTTCTTCCCGGTCTGCTCCAAATCGGTCAGATACGGGTTTTGCCAATGGGTCAGATCCCAGCCGATTCGCGCGAACTGGAGGGACTTCAGGCCTTCCCCCTCCTTTTCAATGATGGTCAACTTGTCGATCTTGCCGAAATAAACGGGATAGTAGGGAATCGGCCGGTCCACTCCCATGATGGTTTCCATCCGCCGGTAGCGCCTGGCGCCCCAACTGTAGTAGCCGCTCATGTTGGCCACGTCGCCGCTGGGCCACTGCAGGCCGTCGGCGGAGCGCATCAGTATCTGTTTGAAGGGCCCTCGGTTCCCACCGTATTTCAATTTGTGCGTGGCGCAAATTCTGCCCTCGCCGGGACGGGCCAACGGGTCGAGGAACACGAAGAAAAACCGCTTCCGGGCCACGATGTTGTTGCGGGTGGAGCCGCCGTATTCTTCCAGACCCAGTGCCGGCTGTTCCCAGTGCAGGCCGTCGCGGCTGTAGGCGTAACACATGCTGGCCTCGGTATCCGCGCTGTCGATGGCGCGGTACCAGGTGCGAAACAGCCCCAGCCGATGATCGTAGATGAGACCCAGCTCCTGAAGGGTCCGCCCCTCCCATTCCCCTTTCGGCTCCAGCAGCGGATTGCCCTCGTATCGTTCCGGCTGGTTGACGACTCGACGGACTCCCTTCATGCCGGCGATCAGGTCGTCGTCCAGAAACAGTTCCTTTCGGTTTCCGATCAGCGCGGCCGGATCCGGCTCGAAGGTCCGAGCCACCTTGGAGAAACGCAGCTCGTCGACCAGGCCGTCGAAGAAACCGGCCGGGGCATCGGGACCCGGGCCGCCCACGCAGAGGATCGTCCCGTCACTGCCCGGTTGCGTGACGCCCTGGTTTGTGGCCGTCTCCATCCGTTGTACGCCGCTCTCCGGGCTTCCGTTGAGATAGATCCTGAAGTCGCCCGTGTCGCAGACCACCGCGGCGTGGGTCCACTGGCCGATGGGGACCGGGCGGTCGCTGAACATCTCGAATCGATGCAGTCCCGAGCCGCAGGCATAGCGCAGCCGTCCATCGGCGGTCAGGTCCACCTGCCAGGAGGCCTCCGGACCCCAGGCAGCAGTGTTCACTCCGGAGATGATGGTCTGATTCTGCAGCACTTGCGGAAGTACCCAGAACTCGATGGTGAAACTCCGCTCCGTGTCCGTGAGCACTTCCGGCACGTCCACCTCCACCTGGGCCCGGTCGCCCATCCGGGCGATGACCGTGGGCTTGCGGCTGCCGTGGCGTTCTCTGTGAAATCGCTGGGGCAGCGACACCAACATGCACTGGCGCAGCCCCGGGCGGCCCGTGAACTTCAGAGCGCCGCCGAAACGGCCCCGTTTGTACTTGGCCTCCATCCTCAGGTACACGGGATCGATGGCGAGCCGGTCTCCGATGAGGATCGCCTCATCCGGCTCGTCCAAGGGGAGGTACAGCAGGGTCTTCTCGTCGCGTTGCGGCGCCCGCTCCAGTGACACCGCTGCAACGGCCGAATGACTCGCACCCATGAGGACGACAACGAAACAGGTCCACCTTGGCATGACTGTTCCTCCTTTCCGGACAGTTCGGATCCAGGCCGCTCCGCGGGAACCGGGTGGCCGGTTTCGCTCAGGAGGCGGCGCAGGATCCTTCCGTTTCCGATCGGGATCGCGGGCGTGACCCGCCGGCAGGGCTCCGACAGCCTTCGGCGGCAAGGGGCCCCGCGGACCCGTTCATGATGCTCCCGTCTCCCCGGGATGGTCCGGGTAGAAGGGATAGAAGCGACTTTAAAGAGTGCAGATTGCCCAGCATGGCGGCTTCCCGATCGGGCGGGATCCTGAATCCGGTGGCCGCCTCCAGCCGGAGCATCGCATCCCACCATCGGCCGACGTTGTGCTGGGGCCAGGTGAAGCGCGCCCAGGCTCCGTAACCGGCGTCGATTTCAATGGCCCAATAGGGGAGGTAGTTGCGCGCGGGACAGAGGTTCGCCACCAGGTTTCGGCCGGCCAGCTCCATCGAGCCTTTCAGATCCATATTCTCTCAGCGACCTGGTCAGAAATCCGGATTAGGCTCTCCTTTGCGAAGGACCCAGGCTGCGGCGTCGTGGTGGGCTCCGTCATAGGTGGTGTGGCCGTTTTGATTCTCCGAGGGGGTGATCACCAGCTTCAATGCGTCCCCCGACCAGATGCCCTGCATGGGCTTCATGTGGTCGGGCGACAACTCCATGAGCCTCAAGGCGAAGTCGATGGCGTGGCGGCCGCCCACGCGCAGATCGTTGTGCCCCATCTGGATGAAGAGGCGGCGCCCAGCCAGCTTCGGCGCCAACGCCATGACGTCCAGGGAGCGGGCCGCGGCCTTGACCCTCGTTCCCTGGAACTCCCGCAAGGCCAGCAGATCCGTGACCGGAGCGAAAGCGACTACGGTGCCGATTCGAGGCTCGACCGCGGCGAAATGCAGGGCCAGGAAACCGCCTCGGGAGGGGCCGTAGGCGACAATCCGCTCCGGATCGGTGACTCGCTGCCGGATCAGGTGGTTCAACACGGGTGAGGTTCTTTTCAGGAAGTCGGCGAGGAATTCCTCACCCTTCTCCAGGCGGTGCCGCCACCCGGCGAGGCCGAACGGTTCGCCGGACCTCTGATCCTCTCCGTGGCAGGGACTGTCCAGAGAGACCGCAAGGAAGCCGTGCCGAGCCAGGATCCAACACATGGTGCCGGACCTTCCCTCCAGGCCCGCCCTCATCGCCCCGCCAAAGACCAGAATCGTCGGAGCGGGCCGCTCACCCGCCTCCCCCAGCAAAGCGAAACGGACCCCGGAAGGGGACTCCAAAACGTTGACCGGACCGGGTCTTTCCGCCTCCTTACGGGTCTGCCCCGCAAGAGGCGGCAAGACCACCAGGGCCAGGGAAACGATAGCGATGATTTTCATTGCGCTCAGCTCCCGGTTGCCGTCAGGGTCAGGAGCCCGGCCACCAAAAACAGGCCGATCGCCGATCCGACGGCGATCAGGAAGCCCCGCTGCACGTTCGTCCGCTGGGCATAGGCCCCGATCGCCATGGGGATGAAGGTCCAGCCCAGGCCACTGATGGCGAACAGGAGTCCGACCGCGCGTCCCTGTACCGGTCCTGGGAAATGACCCAGCAGAATCGCCATGATTGAAGGAAAGATCGGGCCGAAGATCAGGCCCGCCGCGATGACGAGAGCGGTCGCCGACCGTCGGGTCCGGCTCCGGACCACGCCGGAGGTGACCCCTATGCAGCCCAGCGCCAAGACCAGGATCAGCACGGCTTCGCTCTGGGCTTCCAGCCCCAGTCCGGGGACGAGTCGCGCGGCAAACGGACCCAGCACGAATGCGGTGAACAGGCGCGATGCCATGTAGGCCAGCCAAAAGGCCGACAGCAGTGTCGCCGCCCGGGCCTCGGAAACCCCTCTGTCGCCCAGGAAGGTGGTGGTCCACGTACCCATCGCCGCCTCCAGCGGACCGTGGAAGAACAACGCCATGGAGCAGAGCCACATGATCGGATCTCCCAGCAGGGACCAGGTCTCCGGGCCCAATACGCTGCTTCCCTCTCCCGCCGACATTGCCGCCGGAAGGTCGGAGAATCCCGCCATCACTGCCTGGAGGGCGACGAGTCCGGCCAGCAGTCGAAGGCCCGAAGCGAGCCCCAGCCGGCCAAGGGCCCAGGAAACCACCAGCGGAGTCAGGAATGCCCCCAGGCCGAAGAAGACGTTTCCCAGGTTCGTGGCAAAGGAGATCGCCGGGATATCTTCGGAGAGAAAGGCCGGAGGCCGCAGCACGTGGGGCACCAGCACATTGATCACGTTGATCTGCGCCGCCCAGGCGGCACTGAGCAGAAGCACCGAGACCAGGGCCGTGGCATAACGATGGGAGGCCGCCAGCACCAGCAGGCCCAGCACCATCAGGACGGTGCCGACGATCAGGACCGCCTGCCGTCCCATCAAATCGGTCAGGAAGCCGGCGGTGAGGATCACCGGAATCGTGGTAAAGCCGAAAAGCGACACCAACCCGCCGACCCGGCCCTCGTCGATCCGGAGCTTCTGCGCCAGCGCCAGTTTTACACTGCCCACCAGGGCAAGACCCATGCCGGTGATCAACAAGCACGC
>JAPOYZ010000188.1 GCA_026706325.1 Candidatus Aminicenantota bacterium | reverse complement strand
GGTCGTTGCTCGAACTCAGCACCGGTTCATGGGCTTTCACGTCCAGATCGCCGATCGGAAGCAGCGTCCGCGTGGCCCAGAGGAGGTCGTGGCCTTCGGGATCGTCAGCCATGTCTTGGACGATGTCCGGAATCGACCCGTCCGGATCGTGGCGCAAAAGGAAAGGAATCAGCGTGAGATCGAACGTGGGCATCGCCCGGACATCCACCGCCAAGCGGCCCGTTTCCGGAACTCGCTTCGTCAAGCCTGGACTCGATCGCAGCGTTTCCTTCGGGTCGACCTCGACCACCATCTTCAGGCCCGGCTGCACGACCTCCCCCGGAACTACGGCATTGGCCGACTTCCGGAGCGATCCCTCGTCCACCCCGCCCGGAATGGGGACCGAATGGCCCGGGATATCCACCACGTGCGTCTCCCGGCCGCGGACGTAGAATCGGGCCTGAACCGGCGGGATGCTCACGCCGTCCGCCTGTGATGCTGTCACGAACACTCGCAGCAGAGCCTTCTTCCCCGCAACGAGCGGAACCAGAAACTTCCGTGACTGGACGGCCTGGGTCAAATATGCCGTCGACGCTTCGCCCGAGCAGGGGACCACCCACGACCGTCGAACGCCCTTTAGCCAAGTTAGGAAGCGGGCGTCGGAGGGCGCGCACAAATCTGTGCCCCATGCCATGAATGTATGAAGCTGACGGAGAGAGGTCAGCCGGCTTGGCAGTGCCCCCGACATCCGCGCGTTGTTCATCAGACGCAGCACCCGCAGCCGACTCAACCGACCGATCTCCGGCGGAACGGAACCCGTCAGGTCGTTGGTGTCGAGGAATAGAGATCCCAATCTCGACAAGTCCCCGATCTCCGGCGGAATCGCGCCCCCCAGTTGGTTGCTGCTGAGATCCAAATTCCGCAATCGGGAAAGTCGGCCGATCTCCGGCGGAATCGACCCCCTCAATCGGTTCCCCCCGAGATTCAGATTCACCAGGTCGGAGAGTTCCGCGAGTTCCAGTGGGATCGGGCCGGTCAGGGTCTCCCCCCACAGATCCAGCCCGATCACGCGGCCTCGGAAATCCACATCAACCCCGTGCCAACCCGCCAGACGCCTCTTCGTTAACCAGTTGTCGCTCCGGAACCAGTCCGGTCCATCCATCTCGTCGTAGAGTGCCACCAAGAGGTCTCGGTCCGAGAGCGGAGCACATTTCAGGCCCGTGCCCTCATGTGACGGAATGTCGCTCAGCCACGCTTGAAACTGCTCCTCGACCGGAGCGCACAGCCTGGTGTCCGCGTAGTGCAACTCCTGCAGGGGGAGACGAGCCAGGCCCATCGGCAACCGGCCGGAAAGAGCGTTTCTGTCGATCCGCAATTCGGTCATCTGAGTCAGTTGGCCCAAGTTGTTCGGGAGCCGGCCCTTCAGTCCGTTGTTGCTCAGATCGAGTCCCGTCACCCGTCCCAGGGTATCGGCCCGGACGCCGTACCAGTCACTCACCGCGCGTTCCCGGAACCAACCATCGGAGTTCCTCCAATCCTCTCCGCCGGCGGTTCGGTAAAGATACGAGAGCACGGCCAGGTCTGAATGGTTACAGTGCGGAAATTTGTGGCCGTTTTCGATTGCTTCCAGCCATGCGAGGAAATCGCTCGTGCCGGGGGCGCAAAGACCGTCATTTTCAGAAAACCAAAACGTATTGAGTTGGTCCAGTTGCGAGAAACTTGGCGGGATTGGGCCCGTCAGCCGGTTGCCACTGAACGACAACTGCCGCAGGTTGGAAAGGTTGCCGAGTTCCGGCGGAATCTCACCCGTGAACCGGTTGTGACTGAGATCCAGCGTCCGCAGGTTGGAGAGCTGACCGAGTTCCGGCGGAATCGACCCGCTCAGGTTGTTGGAATTGAAAACCAGGACCCTCAGGTAGTTGAGCGAGCCGAGTTCCGGCGGAATCGACCCTGACAATCGATTGCCTATCCGGTCCCATCCGTTCTCAGTTTTCTTTCGTTCGAAAAACCGCAGACCGATCACCCGGCCGGCACCATCCACGTCGACCCCGTACCATTCTCTCAGCGGGGCATCCGTCAGCCAGTTGTCGTTGTGGAGCCAGTTCGGCCCGTCGGTCGCTTCGTACAGTGCCTCCAGCGCCGCCCGCTCCGAAATGGCCACCGTCACCGTCACAGAGGCCGTGGCTGTCTGCCCGTCCACACCCCACACCGTGATCCGATACGTCGTCGTGGTCCTTGGCGACACCTTCCGCTTCCCTGTCGTCGCCACCTCTCCGATCCCGGGGCGGATCTCCATTCTCTCCGCACTCGTTGACGACCACCTCAGCGTCGCGCTCTGTCCCCATTCGATGGAACTCGGCGACACCGACAGCGCCACCGTCGGCGGCGGCGCCCGGCCTCCGCCGTCGATCCCGACTCCGCCCTCGATCTCGGCGCCACCGTCGATGCTCACTCCGTCCGTGATCCTGATCCCCGGCACCGCCGAGAGCGATCCCGTCCCCTTCCCGAACCGCAGCCCCAGCGGCGCGAATGAAGACCCGTCCTCCGTCCGCAGAAACAGGAGACCTCGAAAGTCCTGCAGGAATCCCGCCTCGACGCCGTCCACGTCGAACCATTCCGAAATCGTGCCTGCCGACTGCCGGAATCCCCTACAAGGAAGGAACACGTCGTTCAACGGGTCGCGCCCCGCTTCGTCCCGGATCCGGAGCTCTATCCTCGGGGAAGCTTCCGGCTTGAAGATCGCCAGCCCGGTGCCCACCTGGCTTGATTCCTCCACGACCTGCGCGAAGTGGTGGCCCTTTTCGCCCGGGTCGTCGCCCACCTGCTCGGGGGTTCCGGAGTGTGCGTAGATCAACGATCCACTCACCCCCGGCGTCCCGGCCAGCACCTGGATCCAGCCCCGCCGGATCTCCCCTGCTCCAGTGCTCCTCAGCACTCGACTGCCCAGCGGCGGGATCTCCAGCCGCGCTTCCACATCGAACAATTCGATCCGGCGGCCGTCCTGACCGTAGGCGGTTACCTCCACCTCTGCGGCGGCATTCTCGGCGACGTTGCTCAGTGCCAACTGCACCGACCAGCCGGCCCCGTCCACATAGTCTGGGAAGACCAGCGTCATCTCTCCCGTTTCGCGGGTCCGGTTCCGGATCAGCGGAATCGCCGAGAGCGCGCCCGTTCGCTTCCCGAACCGCAGGCCCAGCGGCGCGAACCCCGACCCATCCTCCGCCCGCAGCAACAGGAGGCCCCTGAAG
This sequence comes from Candidatus Aminicenantota bacterium, assembly GCA_026706325.1. Taxonomy (GTDB): domain Bacteria; phylum Acidobacteriota; class UBA6911; order RPQK01; family JAJDTT01; genus JAJDTT01. Next base: position 1,575 of record JAPOYZ010000188.1, on the reverse strand, counting down.
TCCCGTAGGAATCCCGGCTCCACCCCGTCCACGTCGAACCATTCCGGGAATGTACGCGCCGATTGCTGGAAGTCTCCCCGGGTGAGCACCTTCCCCAATGGGTCGTGCCCCATCTCGTCCCGGATCTGAAATTCAATCCGGGAATCCGGGTCCGGCTTGAACAGGGCCAGTCCGGAGCCCGCGTCGTCGGACTCTTCCACGAACAGGGCGAACCGATCCCCCAACGTGACCGCCGCCACGCCCACCTCTGCCCCGGTCTCCGAATGGCCGTAGGTCAAAAGTCCACTCACGGATGGAGGGTCGGATCGCACCTCGATCCATCCACGCCGCACAGCTCCCGATCCGGAACTCCTCAGGACACGACTGCCCAGGGGCGGAATCTCGAATGCGGTTTCGGAATCGAACAGTTCGGGGACCGGTTGGCCTTCCTGGCCATAGGCGGTGACGACGACGGCCGCGCCGGAGCGGCGGGCCACGTTGCTGAGCGCCAGTTGCACTGACCAGCCAGCCCCGTCCACATAGTCGGGGAAGACCAGCGGCCCGGACGACGGTTCCTGCGTCTGATGGCGGACCGAGTCGTCGACCGGTTGGAGAGCGTTCTCCCCCTCCGGGCTGGCCTTCTGCGCCATGGAAATGACGGGAAACAGCAACAAGGCCACCCACAGCACAGAGCATTTCTTCATGAGCAAGATTCAACCGACGCTATCATGTTCGGCCTCACGAGTCGTTGCAGAACGGGGTCCCAGCCCAACGCTATCGTCGCGGTTCCCGCGGTTACAATCCGATCCTTCTCGCTCCAGGAACTGCGTTACCGCTATCCGCTGGAGCGCCTGCCGGAGGGCCTGAACTCCAGCCAGTACCTGCGCCGGCGGACCTTCGAGCCTCTGAGCCGCTGGAGAGCATCGTCTGGGACCATCGGGTCACCAGCCACAGCTCCCAAGGTCACCCCCTCTTCCCTCTTTTCTCTTCCCCCATTACTCTTCTTCCCAGAATCGCCATGACCCCAAAGCCTTCCACCAGACGCCTCTTCCTCAGCAGTGTCGGCGCCGGCCCATTACTCCTGGCCGCACCCCAACCGCTCAGGGCCACATCCCAACCGGAGTCCCACGCCCATCCCCAAGCCCTCGGCCTCGACCCCACCCGCCTCGACCGCGCCTACGCCCTGGTCCAGCGCATGCTCTCCCCCCGCCCCGAATACGGCGCGGCGATCCTGATCGGCCGGCGCGACCGCATCCTCCCTCCCCGCACCTTTGGTCGAATGGGCACCCTCGACGCTCCGGAGGTGCGTCCCGACACCATCTTCCTCATCGCCTCCTGCACCAAGCCCATCGTCGCCAGCGCCGCCTGCCTCCTGATCGAACGGGGCCTCCTGGAACTCGACCAGCCCCTCCACGAGATCATTCCGGAAGTGGCGGAAGAGCAGCACGGAATCCGCCTCATCCACCTCATGACCCACACCTCCGGTTTCGGCTCCATTCCCCGCAACCAGGAATTCCGGGCCACCCGCCAACCCCTGGACCGGTTCCTCCGCGAGATGTTCAAGCGGAGGGAGTTCGACTTCGCACCCGGCACCGG
>JAPOYZ010000274.1:36127-38648 GCA_026706325.1 Candidatus Aminicenantota bacterium | reverse complement strand
TGATAGAGCGAGACCGGACTTGACCTCGGTGAAGAGCTGGGGGCGAAGCCGGACGTTGCAGGCCCGGCACGACTCTGCGGTGACCTCCGCCAGGGCCTGCCCGTTGTTGACCGAGGCGATCCTGCGGTACCGTTCGAGCAATGGCTCCGGCAGGTCCCGTTCCAGCCGGTTTCTCTCCTGCTCAAAGCCGGCCATGTTGGTCCCGGAACTGGCCGCGAAGGTCTCCAACTCCTTTCGCCGGGACGACACCTCCGAGGCCCGTTCCTCGGCCCGCCGGCGGGCTTCGCGGGTCTGGTCTTCCAATTCGTCCATGGCCAGCATGATTTCCAGGATCTCATCTTCCTTGCTGGAGATCTGTTCCCGGACGCCCACGATTTCGAGCCGCATGGCCTTGTATTCCCGGTTGGTCTTGACGTCCATGAGCTGCTCCTGGTAGCGGGACAGCTTCTGCTGCAGCAACTCGACTTCGCCCTCCAGCCGGCGTTGGGTCCGGGCTTGCCGGTCGACTTGCTCCCGGAGCTCTTCTACGGCGTCCTGACTCTCCTGGAGCGACTCGGCCTGACTCTCGATCTCGTCAGGAATGGACAAGACCCGCTGCCGCAACTCGACGATACTGGCGTCGAGTTGCTGCAGCTGGATCAACCTCTGCAACTCTTCGCTCAACACATGCCTCCATGGGACGGTCCGGACCGGCAGCCGGGGTCGGTGGGTATGGGCCCAGTAGGACTCGAACCTACGACCACCTGATTATGAGTCAGACGCTCTAACCGACTGAGCTATGGGCCCACCGAAAAAAAAAGGGCGCTTCCCAGCGCCCGTGTGAAACAGTTGCCGCGCCTTTCGGACGGCGCCGCATCCCGGCCGGAGATTCGGATTCCCAGGTCGAGACTCGGTGGCGGCAACGGTTCTGCCCCCCTGGTCGCGCCGAGCCCGCCCCGTGTCCCCGGCCGCCGTAATGCGCCGGAAGTTCACGACGGGCTCCTAGGAAAGTGTACGGCCGGAATTCCCATTGTCTTCGTGGAATGTCTTCAGCTTCCGGCTGCGGGACGGATGCCTCAGCTTTCGCAAGGCCTTGGCTTCGATCTGGCGGATCCGTTCGCGGGTCACGCAGAACCGCTGGCCTACTTCTTCCAGGGTATGCTCGCTTCCGTCCCCGATGCCGAATCTCATGCGGATCACCTGCTCCTCTCGATCGGTGAGAGTCTTGAGAACGGCTGCCGTCTGTTCCTTGAGATTGAGATTGATGACCGCTTCGGCAGGCGAGGTCACCCCTCGATCCTCGATGAAGTCACCGAGATGGCTGTCCTCCTCCTCGCCGATGGGGGTCTCCAGGGATATGGGTTCCTGGGCGATCTTGAGGATCTTTCGGACCTTGCTCACCGGAAGGCCCATTTTCAGCGAGATCTCTTCGTTGGTCGGTTCCCGGCCGTATTCCTGGACCAGCGCCCGCGAGGTTCGAATCAGCTTATTGATGGTTTCGATCATATGGACCGGGATCCGGATGGTCCGTGCCTGGTCCGCAATGGCCCGGGTGATGGCCTGCCGAATCCACCATGTGGCATAGGTCGAAAACTTGTATCCCCTTCGATACTCGAACTTCTCCACCGCCTTCATGAGTCCGATGTTCCCTTCCTGGATCAGGTCCAGGAATTGCAGACCCCGGTTGGTATATTTCTTGGCGATGGAAACCACCAATCTCAGGTTCGCTTCCACCAACTCCTTCTTGGCGATATCGGCTTCGAGCTCACCCTGCTTTATGGTGGCCAAGGTACGCTTGAGTTCCGCGGGAGTGGCCAGAACCTCGTCTTCGATCTCCTTCAGGTGCTTGTCGATCTCCCGTAACCGAAGCTTGATCTTCTTGGAGTCCTCCAGTTTCAGAGGGGCTTCGTGCAGCTTCTTGAGCTTCCTGGTCTCCTGGTCCAGGGCGACGATCCGGTCGACGGCCCGCTTGATGACGTTGACGAGCCGCTCGTATGTCGCGGGGGTGAGATCCAGGGCGCGGATGTGCCGGGCAATGGGAATTCGATAGCGGGCCAACTGCGACAGGAGGCTCCTGTATTCGGGCGAATCCTTGGATTTCCTGACCCGCCGAATCTTGCGCCGGATCCTGCTGGCCCCATCTTCCAGCTCTCCCACCTCTCGCACCATGCGGACCGTGGTCTCCCGCCTGGTCTCCAACACCTCGGGGGTGATTTCGGCTTCACGGAACACCACCAGTGTCTTGATGTTGAGTCCGCCCTGGTCCAGCGCTTCGCCGTAGCGCATGACCTCGTTGACCACTACGGGAGATCGGGACAGCACGTTCAGCACCGTCTTTCGGCCCTTCTCGATCCGTTTGGCGATGGTCACCTCCCCCTCCCGGGTCAAGAGGGGAACCGTGCCCATCTCCCGCAAATACATGCGGACGGGGTCATTGGTCTTCTCGAGCGTGGGGTCCGGGGGCTCTGCCTCACCCGCCTCGGTCTTGGTCCGAATCCTTCGCTGGGTAGACTCGAAATCCTCTTCCGAGTCGATGACCTCG
>JAPOYZ010000274.1:14935-36117 GCA_026706325.1 Candidatus Aminicenantota bacterium | reverse complement strand
TCCCGGCCTTGCCGAACAGGTAGAAGATGCTGTCCAGGTCTTCCGAGGATTGGATATCGTCGGGGAGATAGTCGTTGACTTCGTCGTAAAGGAGATAGCCCTTTTCCTTGCCCAGGGCGATCAATTCCTTGACGCCGTCGTACCTTTCCTCAACGGGAATCTTCTCTTCGTTCTCTCTCATGCCGCCAGCCGCCCCCATTATACAAAATCGGACTCTATTTTCTTGCGGATCTGCGCCTTCATGGCCAGAAGCTCCTGCAAGTTTTCGGTTGACGAAGCGTTCTTCTCCTCTTCCAGAATCTGTTGCTGCACCTGCCGGCTCAGGTTCTCGAAATGCTTCCGTCTTAACGCTCGAATGCACTCGATAACGACCTCGTCCGAAAGCGTGGCATCGGCCAGAGCCAGGTTTTCCAGGAGATCCATGTCATCCGCGTCGAGCCGCTCAGAGGCCGCAGCTACCGTCAGGCCCCGCTGCTGACGGTTCAATTCGAACAAGGCCTTGAAGATCTTGCCCGATTCCAGGTTCTCGAACCAGTCGGGCTCCACTTCGCTGAAGACCCGATGCCCGTGGGCCGGATCAAGGGCGGCCAGCACCAAGGTCTTCTCGGCCTGGGTGACGGCCGCCGGACGTGGAGACTGCGCCGCGAGAAGTTGCCTGGACCGGGGTTTGCGGACGTAGCGCATCTCCGCCAGGATCAGGTTCTCATCCAGTCTCAGAAGCGAGGCCGTCCGGGACACGGCTTCGGCGCGCTCGATTCTATTGGCGATCGCGGCAAGGTGAGGCACGACCTGCTCCACGATTTCCCGTTTACCCGCGGGACTGTACGGATCCTTGTGCCGGCCAACCAGCCAGGAGAGCAGAAAAGACAGAAGAGGGACGGACGATCGCAGCACATCGCGGTAGGCCTGCGCCCCGTGCTCTCTCAAAAAGGAGTCGGGATCCCGGCCGCCTGGAACCCGGGCGATGCTCACACTGAAACCCTCCTGCACGAAGATGTCCGCCGAGCGCACGGTCGCCTTGGCTCCGGCCGTGTCCGGATCGTAGTTGATCACGACTCGACGCGTGTAGTGCCGCAGCAGCTTGGCCTGGTCGGTGGTGAGACTGGTGCCCAGGGAGGCGATCACGTTCCGGAAGCCGAACTGATGAGGCATGACACAGTCGAAATAACCTTCCACCAGAATGGCGAAACCCCTCCTGCGAATCTCCGGACGGCTCAGGTCCAGGGCGAACAGATTGGCGCCCTTCTTGTAGAGGTCGCTGTCGGGAGAGTTGAGGTACTTGGGGACGCCGTCTCCCATGACGCGTCCGCCGAAGGCCACGATCCTCCCTTGCAGATCCCGGATCGGAAATATCACACGCCGGCGAAGATACTCGTAGGGGCGGCCCCCTCTTCCTTCCTTGACGAGGCCACAGGCCATCAGTTCCTGGTTCGTAAAACCCTCGCGTCGAAGCTCGTCAACCAATTGACCGCCGCCCGGGGCATAGCCGACCTGGAATCGCTCGACGGTTTCACCATTGATCTGCCGGTTCTGCAGATAGTCCCTGGCCGGTCCCGACCGCTCCAGGTACCCGCGGTAGAGTTTCCCGGCCAATTCCATGGCTTGACGCAGGCGCTGCGTCCGCTGGATCCGCGGGCTTGGACGCTCCTCCGACTGACGGACCGCGATGCCCGAGCGCTCCGCCAGAAACTTCACCGATTCGGGAAAGGTCCGGTTTTCCATCAGCATGATGAACTTGAAGATATCCCCGCCGGAGCCGCACCCGAAACATTTGAAGATCTGCTTGCTTTCGCTGACCAGAAACGAAGGGGTCTTTTCGGCGTGAAAGGGGCAGAGGGCGGAGTGGTTCTGCCCCTGCTTCTTCAGGGGGAGGTAGCCGCCGATCAGATCCACGATATTGATGCTGTTGCGGATCTGTTCCACGATCCGGTCGTCGAACTTCATCCCTGAGTCGTGATCGGGAACGCAACCGGCGGAGCCCGGATGACTTCACATGCCGAGCCGGTGCGCGCCCGAAAAAAGGTCCTTTCCTTGTCGTGCCCTAAACAGCCCGTGGCAAAAGTAGTCACGGCATTCGGTGCTCGCGGGACATTCACCACGGACTGTCAGCGAGCCGGTGAGAGATTCCGGTTAGAAGTTACCAGAATCGGTCCGGGTCAGCCGGAGTCCCGCCGCCGGTTGATCATGCTGGCCACGTAGCCGGCGCCGAACCCGTTGTCGATGTTGACCACCGACACGTTCGCCGCGCAACTGTTGAGCATGCCCAGGAGCGCGGCCAGGCCGCCGAAGGAAGCCCCGTACCCCACGCTGGTGGGAACCGCGATCACAGGCAGATCGACCAGGCCGCCCACCACGCTGGGAAGGGCTCCCTCCATGCCGGCGACGGCGATCACCACCGTGCATGACGCCAACAGCTCCCTTTGCCCCAGGATCCGATGCAGCCCCGCCACGCCCACGTCGTAGCAGGGGACGGCCTTGTTGCCCATGACCCTCGCCGTGACCAGGGCCTCTTCGGCGACCGGGATGTCCGCAGTGCCGGCGGCGAAGACCCCGATGGTGCCCCGGCCCCGATCGGCCGGATCCCGGACCACCTCCAGGATCCGGCTCCGCCTGTGGAACACGGCTTCCGGACAGGACGCCTTCAGCCGGGTGTGGACGTCCTCGCTGGTGGAAGTGATGAGCAGGTTGGAGTGGTTCTCCAGCAACGCCTCCGCAATCCGGAGGATCTGGTCCGGACTCTTGCCCCTCCCGAAAACGACCTCGGGAAAGCCTTGCCGAAGACTCCGGTGGTGGTCGACTTTGGCAAAATCCAAATCTTCGTAAGGCAGGTCGTGGAGCAGGCGGAGCAACTCCCTCTCGGGCAGACGGCCCTCCTTGAACTGGCGGAGGGCCTGCTTCAGCGATTCCGGGATCATCGGCGCTGCCGGCGGCGCCTCCGGCGGTTCCCCTGCTGCTCTCGATGCCGTGGACGTCCTCGATGCCGCGGACGTCCTCGATGGCCCGGCTGCTCTCGATCCCGTGGCTGCTCCCGATCCCCCCCTTGCTGGTCTCGGAGCACGGCGCGGCGGCTGAGCCGTATCTTGTTGTTGTCGTCGACATTGAGGACCTTCACCATCATCTTGTCCCCATTGCTGATCTCCTGGTGGATGTCCCGGATCCGATGTTCCGCGACCTCGGAGATGTGGAGGAGACCCTCCGTTCCCGGAAAAATCTCCACGAAGGCTCCGAAGTCCACCACTTTCACCACCGTCCCCAGATAGGTCTTCCCGATTTCGGCGGTGGCGGTCAGCTCTTCGATGATCCGGATCGCCTTTTCGGTCGCTTCGCTGCTGGTGGAAGCGATGTTGACCGTGCCGTCGTCTTCGATGTCGATCTTCACTCCCGTCTGGTCGATGATGCTGCGGATCATCTTCCCGCCGGGACCGATGACCCCGCCGATCTTCTTGACCGGGATCTTGATGGTGACGATGCGAGGCGCCAATTTGGAAATGTCGGGGCGCGGCTCGGCTATGGTCGCGGCCATCCGATCGAGAATGTGCAGCCGGCCCTCACGGGCCTGGAGCAGCGCTTCCTCCATGATCTCCCGCGTGACCCCCGCGATCTTGATGTCCATCTGCAGCGCGGTGATCCCGTTCCGGCTGCCGGCGACCTTGAAGTCCATATCGCCGTAGTGGTCTTCGAATCCGGCGATATCCGACAGGACGGCGTAGTCGTCTCCCTCCTTGACCAGGCCCATGGCGATGCCGGCGATGGATCCCTTGAGCGGCACGCCTGCGTCCTGCAGCGCCATGACGGCGCCGCAGACGGTCGCCATGGACGACGAGCCGTTGGACTCCAGGATGTCCGATACCACTCGGACCGTGTAGGGGAACTCCTCCTCCGATGGAAGCATCGGCGTGACGGCTCTCTCCGCCAGGGCCCCGTGCCCGATTTCCCGGCGGCCCGGGCCCCTCAGGAATCTCACCTCCCCCACGCTGAAGGGCGGGAAGTTGTAGTGGAGCATGAAGCGTTTGGAGCTCTCTCCGGTGAGCAGGTCCAGGCGCTGGGCGTCATCTCCGGTGCCCAGCGTGGCCGTCACCAGTGCCTGGGTCTCGCCTCGGGTGAAAAGGGCCGATCCGTGCGCCCGCGGCAGCAGGCCCACTTCGCTGGAGACGGCCCTCACCTGGTCGAAACTGCGCCCATCGGGACGGCGTCCATCCTGCAGCAGCCGTTCCCGGAACAGCGTCTCCTTGAGCCGGTTGAAGCAGACCCCCGCCTCGGCTCTCTTCTCGCCGGATTCATCAGGAATGGAATCGAGAACCTCACGCTTGGCGTCGCTCATGTTTCGTTCGCTGGCCAACTTTCCGGGGGTATGGAGAGCCTCCAGAATCTTCTCCTTGGCCAGGGCCTCAACCTGGTTCACGAGTTCCGGGTCGAGTGATCCGGGCTCCACGGTCCGTTTGGCTACCGGACGGCGTTTTGCCAGCTCGCGAATCCCCTGGATAACGGGCCGGATGCCATGCTTGTGACCGTATTCGATGGCATCGACGACGACCTTTTCCGAGACCTCCCGCATGGCGGCTTCCACCATGGTGATGCCGTCCCACGAGCCGGACAGGATCAGGTTCAGATCGCTCTCTTCCAGTTGGGAATAGCTGGGGTTGAGGATGAAGCGGCCGTCGACGCGGCCCACCCGCACCGCGCCGAGGGGAAACGGGAAGGGGATGTCGGACAGGGCCAGTGCCGCCGACGCGCCATTCAGGGCCAGAATATCCGGGTTCGTCTCCGGGTCGGCCGACATCACCATGGCGACGATCTGGGTCTCGCAAGCATAACCGTCCGGGAAGAGCGGGCGGATGGGACGGTCGATGAGGCGACTCGTCAGGACCTCTTTCTCGGTGGGCCTGCCCTCCCGTTTGAAAAAGCCGCCCGGAATCTTGCCCGCGGCATAGGTGTATTCCCGGTAGTCGCAAGTCAGCGGGAAGAAGCTCAAGTTCTCCCGAGGCTCGCGTTGGGAACAGGCCGAAACCAGGACCATCGTCTCTTCGAGGCGAACGACGGCGGCGCCGTCGGCCTGCTTGGCCATTTTTCCGGTTTCGATGGAAAGGACTTTACCGTCCAGGTGAACTTCTATTTTCTCCGACATTCCTTCTCCTTGTACTCAGGGCTTGTGAAACCGTTCTCAGCCGTCGCGGCAACCGTGTGAGCAGATTCTCACCGGGAGTGTGAGTGCCGTTTTCCGTCCGGCTCGAAAGCCGGTGGCCGGAGGGTCGCCGGGGTCAAGATTCGGAAACACTATTGGTTGGGCGTACCGCTGCTCACTTGCGAATTCCCAGGCGACCTATCAACTCCTTGTAGCGGCTGAAGTCGATCCGTTTCAGATAGTCCAGAAGCCGCCGCCGCTGGCCGACGAGTTTCAACAGCCCCCGCCGGGAGTGGTGGTCTTTCTTGTGGGATTTGAAGTGTTCAGTGAGGTAACCGATACGGTGGCTCAGAATGGCAACCTGGACTTCGGGCGAGCCGGTATCGGTTCGGTGCAGTTGGTAGCCTCTGATGAGCTCTTCTTTCTGTTCCTTTGTCAACATCTTCTTCTTCGTTCGCGCGTCAATCTAGCAGAGACGGGTGTCGTCTGGCAACCGAACCGGTGGGTCCCGGGGAGAAACCAAGGGGCCTGCAGACCGATTCCAGATCCCGAACGACTCCCGAGGAGTGGCGGCTTCCCAGCCGCCGATTCCCGAGGGCGGCGGTTTTCTAACCGCCGATTCTTTGGACATGGGCCAACCAGGGGGAACCGGGCGATTGGAAATCGTTCCTCCGTCAGGCCTTGGGGTGGGCGTCCCGGTAGACCTTCTGCAGGTGCTCGATGGAGACGTGGGTGTAGCGCTGGGTAGTGGAGAGGCTCTCATGTCCCAGGAGTTCCTGAATCGAGCGCAGGTCGGCGCCGTTGTTGAGCAGGTGCGTGGCGAAGGAGTGGCGAAAAAGGTGCGGGTGGACGTCCAGCAGCAAGGCCGCTTGCCGGATGTAGGCCCCCAGGTTTCTCTGGACCGAGCGGGCGCTGAGGCGGCCTCCGCGCAGATTCAGGAACAGGGCAGGGGTTTGCGGACGGTCCCTGCGCTTGGCCAGGATCCGCCTCCTGGCCTCCAAGTAGGCGGCCAGACTCGCACGGGAAGGTTCTCCGAAGGGGACGACCCGCTCCTTGTTCCCCTTCCCCCGGACCCGCACCAGCCGGCGGTTCATGGAGAGATCGATCAGGTTCAGGCCGACCAGCTCTCCCACCCGCAGGCCGCTGGCATAGAGGAGTTCCAGAATGGCCCGGTCCCGGATTCCCTTCACGGTCTTCGCCGGAGGCAGACTAAGGATGGATTCGACCTCCGGGAGGGAGAGAAAACGGGGTGTCCTGAGTGGCTGGCGGGGAGTCCGCACCAACTTGGCAGGATTCTGGTCCAGGTGGCCCTCCCGGTAAAGGTAGCGGAAGAAGGACCGCAATACCGACAATTTTCGGGCGATGGTCACCTTCCGGTTCCCCGCCTGGCTCAACCGGCTCAGGAATTCCCGGATGGTGATGTGGTCCAGATCGGAAGGCTTGATCTCTCTGTCGGTGCGGCCGCCAGTCAGGTGGCGGAGGAATTGGTCCAGGTCGCGGGAGTAGCTCTCCACGGTGTGGGGGGAATAGTTCTTCTCGAACCTCAAATGAGCGACGAAGGATGCCATCAGTGCCTGCATGAACTTCGATCTCGAATCGGTCAGCGGTTCACCTTCCGTCCCCGGGCCGCGTCCGAATGCTCCTGCCGGCCCCCGCGCTTTCCGCGCGAAGCGCCGACGCTGATCCCGTGGGCCTTGAGTTTCCGGTGCAGGTGAGAACGCTCCATCCCGATCTCGGCGGCCGTTCTGGAAATGTTGCCGCCATATTGCTGCAGCTTCCGGGTCAGGAAATCGGACTCGAACGCCGAGCGCGCTTCCTGCCAGCTCCGGGCTTCCGGCCGGGAGGCGCCGGCCCCGTCCAGGATCGACCGGGGCAGGTCAGAAAGCTTCACCCGGCCGCCGGGGACCATGATAATCCACCGCTCGACGATGTTGCGGAGCTCGCGGACGTTCCCCGGCCAGTGATAACGGAGAAGCCGATCCCGGACTTCCGGAGGAATGACCTTGGCCGGTTTCCCATGATGAGGACTGAGCACCTCCATGAAGTAGTCCAGAAGCTGAGGAATGTCCTCCTTGCGCTCCCGCAGCGGCGGAACTTCGAAGGGGATGACGTTGAGCCGGAAGTAGAGGTCCTCCCGGAAGAGTCCGGTTTCGATCTGCTTCTCCAGATCCTTGTTGGTCGCCGCCAGGACCCGCGTATCCACCTCGGTGGGCCGTTGGCTGCCTACCGGATAAAATCGTTGATTCTCCAGCACCCGCAGGACCCGGGCCTGGGTCTTGAGGCTCATGTCCGCCACTTCGTCCAGAAAGAGAGTGCCGCCGTCGGCCAGCTTGAAGCGCCCCTTCCGGTTCTCGGTCGACCCGGTGAATCCTCCCTTGACGCTGCCGAACAGCTCGCTCTCGATCAGGTCGTCCGGAATGGCCGCGCAATTGACTTCGACGAAGGGCCCCTCGCGCCGGGCGCTGTTGAGGTGGAGCAATCGCGCCACCAGTTCCTTGCCGGTGCCGTTCTCGCCGTAAATGACCACCCTTCCTTCCGTGGGAGCCGCGAAGTCGATCTGTTGCCGGAGCGCCTGCATCGGCACCGAGGTGCCGATCATGACCGTCTCCTGCCGGACGAGGTCCTTCAGGCTCCGGTTTTCCGTTTCCAGGCGCTTCTGCTTGAGCGCATGGCTCAGCACCAGCAAGACCTTGTCCCGGGCCAGCGGTTTCTCGATGAAGTCGTAGGCTCCCAACTTGGTGGCCTGGACCGCCGTCTCGATGGTGCCGTGGCCGGAGATCATGATGACGTACTGGCGGGGGCGCCGGGCTCGAATCCGCTTGAGGGCATCGATCCCGTCCATGCCGGGCAACCAGATGTCGAGGAAGATGGCGTCATAGGTGGTCCGGTCCACGAGGCGCAGCCCTTCCTCCGCGCTGGCCGCCGTTTCCACCAGGTAGCCCTCGTCTCCCAGGACTCCAGCCAACGAACGGAGCACGCTCCGGTGGTCGTCTACGACCAACAGCCGGATTCTGGGATGGCGTCCGGTCCTGAGCGGATCGTGCCCCGGAGTCTTTCCGGCATCGCCGATCATGCGGATGGAAACTCCATGATGAATCGGGTGCCGCGGGGCTCGTTCCGTTCCGCCCGGATGAAGCCGTCATGCTCGGAGACGATCTGCCTTACGATGGCCAGTCCCAGGCCCGTGCCCCGCTTCTTGGTGGAGAAGTAGGGAAGGAAGAGATTCTCGTAATCTTCCGGGGAGATCCCGGTTCCGTTGTCTTCGAATTCCACCACCACCGAACCCCGGTCCGGATCGCAACGGCTGCGAATCCCGATCCGGCGGCGGCCCTTGACTTCCACCAGGGCGTCGAGGGAGTTGTCGATCAGGTTGACGAACACCCGCTGGATCTGGACCGGGTCCCAGCGCACCGTCTTGATGCGGGGATCGAAATGGGTGCTCACCCCCACGCTCTTCAACGCGCCGTCGTAACGGGCCAGGGTCTGTTCCACCAGCTTGGCCGGATCGACCTCCACGGGATGGCAGATGGGAAGCCGGGCGAAACGGGAAAACTCTTCGACCAAGGTTTTGAGCGTCGCCGCCTCCGTGGTGATCAGAGCCGTCGCTTCCGTCAAGGTCTCGCCAAACCGGCGGGTCTCGCGAGTTCCGGGGAGGGTCCGCCCGATCCTGCGGAAGCGGTTCCGGATGCGGTCGGCCGAGAGCTGAATCGGTGTCAGGGGGTTCTTGATCTCGTGTGCCAGTCGTCTGGCGACTTCCTGCCAGGCGGCGAATTTCTCCGCCCGGATCAGCTCCGTCAGGTCGTCCAGGACCACCAGGTGCTCGACCCCGTTCTTGAACGGCAGGTTGGTGGTGGTGGCGGTGACGGTCAGTGGCGGTTGGCCCTGGCCGCGCTTGAAATTGACCCGGCGCCGATCGGTGCTGAACAGGCTCACCCGTTTTTTCATGTCCTGAAAATCGGCGTAGACATCCGGTTCCAGAACGCTGCTCAAGGGCCGGTTCAGGATCTGCTCCGGCCCCGCAGCGAACATTTCCATGGCCGCCTGGTTGACGGTGCGAATCACATCGTTCCGATCGACGCTCACCACGCCGGTGGCGATATTCTCCAGGATGGTCTCGATGTACTTCCGGCGTTCGTCCAGGCGCTCGTTGGTCTCCCGCAACTCGGCGTTGGCCTGCTCCAGCCGCCGCCGGCTTTGGCGAATCTCGTCGGCCATCCGGTTGAAGGAGTCCACCAGGATGCCCAACTCGTCCACCGCCTTCTGCTCCACCCGGTGGTCCAGGTTCCCTTCGGCAAGCTCCCGCGCGCCCTGGGCCAGGGCCTCCAGCGGAACCGTGATTCGTCTGGCCATATAGGTGCCCAGCCAGACGAAAACGACCACCACGATCAAGGTGGTGACGGTCATGATCAGGAAGTAGTTGTTTTCGAACTGTTGCCGGCTGCTCATCAACTGGCGGTGCCTCGCCGCCGCGTCCTGCATTTCCCCAATGCGGAATTTGACGCTGTCGGGCAGTGCGAAGCTGGCCACCAGGCCCCCCACCACCGATCCGTCGGAACCTCGGGCCGGAACCGCAGCCAATCCCCGGTCGACGAACCTTCGAAGGTTCAGGTCGGCCTGAGAGGAGACGTCATAGTACTCCCTGCCGTCCAGGACATGGTCCAGCGCAGGGTCCCACGGAGCATCCTCCCAATCGCCATGCCGGAATCGGATCTTCCGGTCCCGATCCACCAGCAGCAGGCCGTCGAACCCGAGCTCGGCAATGCCGCCGCGCAATGCGGAATCGAAGGAGAAGCTGGTCCAATCGATCCGGCCGCTGAGGGTGCGCGCCGCAACCAGGCTCCCGGTCTTCTTCTCTTCGTAATAGTTCGAGGCAATGATTTCAGACGCTTCCAGTAGGTCCTCGGAGGGGGAACTGAACCAGAGCTTCAGGTTTTCGTTGATGAGTCCGGTCGCTACGAAAAAGTAGATCAGAGCCGGAAAGAGGGAAATGATGGTCAGGGTCAGCACCAGCTTCCGCTTCAGGCGGGTGCCTTCCCGCCTGGATTGATGCTCGAAGAACAGCTTGATGAGATTCCGGGCGAAAATGAACAGAAGCGTCAGAGCCACGATGAAATAGATGGCCCAGACCGCGGACCAGAGAGTGAGATTCGAGACGAACTGCGGGTTGCCGACGGAGGTCGGGTTCAGAAAGAGAACGGCTGCCAGGAGCAGGAGCGCGGAGAAGGCGAGAAGCGCTCCCGTCCAGTAGATCCTCCGGAGTCGTTCGAGCCGCTTCATGATGCCGGGCAACAGTCCGTGGTGAAAGTCCCACGCAGCACCGAGACCGGGGCTGCGCCCGCCGGACAAGGCGCTCTGAGGGAGCATATCGGGAATATGTGACCGAGGAGCAACGCAGTCCGCCGGGATGCAGACCCGGTCGAATGCCGTGACGACTTTTGCCACGGGCTGTTGAGGGTCGGAAAGCGCCCCGGGGAACGCTTGTCAGGATTCCCGAATCTTCGGTATTGTAGCATCTTCTCAGGCCTGAACCGGTCGGCGGGGACGGGGTGAGCGCCGGGCCGCGGGGCCGGATTCAGATTGATCGGATTGCAGGAACAAACTCGGGACAGCGTGTGATGAAGGGTCTCCCTGATCCCGAGTCTCTGCTGCGGGTCGGGGTCGACACCGGCGGCACATTCACCGATTTCGTGGTCTGCCGCGAGGGCCGGATCGAATCCCTCAAGCTGCCCTCGACGCCGGCGACGCCGGAAAAGGCGGTCCTGGAGGGGTTGGCCCGCATTCTCGGCGACGCACCTGCTCTGGTTCAACACGGCTTCACCGTCGGCACCAACGCCTTGCTGGAGCGCAAGGGGGCCAAGATCCTTCTGGTGACGACCGAGGGTTTCCAGGACATTCTGGAGATCGGCCGCCAGAACCGGGCGCATCTGTACAATCTGACCGCCGGCCGGGTCGCGCCGCTGGTTCCCCGCAGCCGGCGCATCGGAATCCAGGAGCGGACGCTTCACGACGGCACGCGGCTGGAGCCGCTGAAACGGGAGACTCTGGATCGGCTCCTGGAAAGAGTGCGGCGCCAGTCGCCCCAGGCCGTCGCGGTCGTCCTGCTGCACAGCTACGTCAATCCGCGTCACGAGGACCTGGTCGGCAAAGCGTTGCGGGACACGGGAATACCGGTCAGCCTCTCCAGCCGCATCCTGCCCGAGTTTCGCGAATACGAGCGCACGTCGGCGACGGTCATCAACGCCTACCTGACGCCGGTGGTCGACCGCTATCTGGACGCTTTGAGCTCAAGCCCGTTGCTGGAGGGGGGCCGTCTCTCGGTCATGCAGTCCAACGGGGGGACGGTGCCGCTCGCTTCGACTTCCGTCGATCCGGTGAGAACTCTCTTTTCGGGACCGGCCGGAGGGGTCGTTGGAGCCTTCAAGCTGGCCCGGCAGGCCGGATACGGCCGGATCATCACCTTGGACATGGGGGGCACGTCCACCGACGTCTGCCTCTGCGACCAGCGGGTCCCCAGCACGGGAGAGGCCGAGGTGGACCGCCTACCCCTGCCCGTCCAGACGATTCCCATTCGTTCCGTCGGCGCGGGCGGAGGTTCCATTGCATGGGTCGATTCCGGAGGGCTGCTGCGGGTGGGTCCCCGGAGCGCAGGGTCCCGTCCGGGTCCCGTCTGCTACGGGAGGGGACGGAGCATCACCGTGACCGACGCCAACCTCTTTTTGGGCAGAATCGACGCCGAGCGCTTTCTGGGCGGAGAGATGAAGCTCGATTCGGACCGGTTGCCCAAGTACCTGAAGCAGCTTTCCAACCGGCTCCAGGAGCATTCCTGGTCGCCCGAGGAGCTTTCCGAGGGAATCATCAAGATCGCAAACACCCAGATGGAAACGGCATTGCGCGTGATCTCCCTGGAAAAGGGCTACGACACCCGGGACTTCACACTGGTGAGCTACGGGGGCGCGGGCGGGCTCCATGCCTGCGAGCTGGCCCGGTCTCTGATGATTCCGCGGGTCATGGTCCCTCCCGACCCGGGCCTGGTTTCCGCGTGGGGGATGATGGACTCGCAGGTCGTCCGGGATCTCTCCCGTACTGTCCGTCTCACCTTCAGCAACGCCAGCGTGGCGCGCCGCCTCCGGAAGAGGGTGGCGCCCCTGGTGGACCGGGCGCGCCGCCAGTTGGTTCGGGATGGGTTTGAGGAGAATCGCATCGAGGTGCAGCGGAGCGTGGACCTTCGCTACCTGGGGCAGGGTTACGAAATCAACGTTCCCTACTCACGCAACCTGTTGCGGGCTTTTCACAAGAAGCATGAGAGGCTCTACGGATACTCCAATCCCGGTCTCTCCGTGGAGGTGGTGGCACTGCGCGTTCGGGCCTTCGGCAACCATTCCGAGTTGCCGCTTCCGGAGGCTGCCGCCATTCCGAAGAAGCGGCCCCGGGCCATTGCCCAGGGGAAAAGGAAGGTTTTCTTCGGGCGAAGGGGCCGTGTGACCCGTTTCTACGATCGCGAACGTCTACGGCCCGGAACCCGGCTCAAGTCGCCCGCCGTGATCAGCGAATACAGCGCCACCACGTTGATTCCTCCCGGATTCAAGGGTCGTGTGGACCGCTGGCGGAACCTGATTCTGGAGCCCGGGTAGTCCGGCTGAAGGAGATGTGGTAAAGCAGGACTCCCGCCGCCACCGACAGGTTCAGGGATGCGACCCGTCCCTGCATGGGCAGGGCCGCGAGGAAGTCGCACTGCCGGCGCACGAGCCGGCGCAGACCCTGGTGTTCACCACCCACGACCACCACCAGCCGCAGCGTGGCGTCGATCTGGTCCAGGCCGGACGAGCCCTTCGGATCCAGACCCACGATCCAGAATCCCGCCTGCTTGAGTTGGTCCAGGGTGCGGGACAGGTTGGAGACACGGCAGATCTTCAGGTGAAGGGCGGCTCCGGCGCTGGCGGTGACGACGCTGGAAGTAATGGAGCAGGAACGGCGTCGCGGGATCAGAACTCCGTCGACGCCGACGGCCTCCGCGGTTCTCAGGAGAGCCCCCAGGTTGTTGGGGTCCTGGACGCCGTCGACGGCGAGCAGCAAGCTCGGCCTCTGCCGCAGGATCGATTCGAGAGGGACCGGCGCAGCCCCGGAAACCCGGGCCGAGACCTCCTCGTGACGCTGCCGCCTGCCGGCAACCGACGACCGGGACACGGCCTCGACTTCGACCGGAATGCCGCCGCGGCGAGCCGTCTGGACGATTCCCTGCAGTCTTGGATTCAGACTCCGCCTCCGGATCAGAATCTTCTCGACCTTGGGATGCTCCGCCGCCAGAGCCTCCCGGACGGCATGGACCCCGTGAACGATCATGAGACGGGATCAGGATTGAGAACCGGCGTCATGGCCGGAGTATACACTCGGCGGCAACGCGGGAAGGATCCTGCGGGAGGCTGACCGGCCGGTCCGGCCCGGTGAAATACCGAGAGGAGAATGGGGGTGGTCCGGGAGCGGCCGCATTTTCGAAATTCGACGGCGGATTGACTAATCGTGATGATGATGCCTAGAATGTGCGATTGAAAGAAAAAGGGAAATCTAGAGTTGAGTTGCTTCCCTGAGAATCGACAGGAAGCTACACGGCGGGGGATATTGCCGTGGGCAGCGTAACGTGGCCCGTTGGGGCGAGCGTGCTGCCGGAACTGTGGACGGGCTCAAGCCTGATCTATAATCTCCAAAGAAAACTAATGGTTTTTCCTTCAATAAGCCGCTTTTCAGTTCGCCTGATACTCGTCTGTGCACTCATAGCTCTGTCCGGAGCATCGGCACAGGCCTCCGCCCGGGGACAACTCCTGGGACTGGTGCAAGACGAATCCGGGCTTCCGGTTTCCGACGTTCTGGTCACGCTGACGGAAGACTCCTCCGACGAGGGCTTGCCCGTTCTCACCCGCAGCGACGCGTCGGGGCGCCTGTTCTTCAGGAATATGAGGGCGGGTTCCTACAGAGTCCTGGTCAAGAGCAGTCAGTACGCGGTGCGGAAGGCGGCTCCGGTGGAGATTCTTCCCGGACAGACGGCGGTGATGACCCTGGTGTTGCAGGATCTGCTGGACGTCGAAGGGCTGGGAGGCCGAAACGTCAGCTTCAAGGCGCTGCTTCGCAACGCCGACCCCCGGCTTATTTTCCGCCATCTTCCCGAACTGCTGGAAGGAAAGACCAATCCCTGGTTCGAAAGCGCGGTTTTCCAGGTTTATTCCAATGCCGGCCATGGCGGCGACTATCTCCGCCTTCCCGACGACTCCGCCGGAGCGACCACGGCGAACTTCGCCATGGTTCAGAGCCTTCCCGGCGGCCGCGACTACATCTTCGCGGGCCAGTTGAATTCGGGCGAGGACGCACTCTGGCGGATCAAGGCGTTCATGGACCAGTCGCTGAGCGAGCGGCACTCGATCAGGTTGTACCTGGGCCACGGCCGGATCGGCGTCCACCAACCCAGAATGGCCCTGTTGGGGAATCCTGGCTCCCTGGGGCGCGACCTGGATTTCACCAATGCCGCCGGCACCACCAACATCCTCAGCGTGGGTTTTGAAGACCGGTTCTCGTGGGGCGACACCCTGGCCCTGACCTGGGGGCTCGAACTGAACAGGGTCCGGTCAACCTACAACTATTCGACACTGAGCCCGAGTGCCGAGTTGACCCTGCGGCCGGTGCCCCGAGCCCGTCTGCGCCTCACCATAGCGTCGAAACGGCCCGCTCTCCACCAGAATTCCGTGACCTTGGAGGACGGCCGTTCCCTGGGCCTCTCGGATGCCGTCAAGATCTCCTGGATCGACAACCGGTTGGAATTCGGCACCTCGCGCCACTTCCAGGGCAGCATGTCCTACACGCTCTGGGACGACACCGAGTTGGAGCTGGCCCGCTTTCAGGACCAGTTCTTCGGCGGAACCGTCCCCTTCATGGCCTTTTTCGCGAATTCTCCGGACCCGGATCTGGTTCGGCTGACAGATGATCAGGCCCGGACCTGGGGCAACCGGTTGACGCTGCGGCAGGGAATCAGCCGCAATGTTCGAGCCGGTGTTTCCTATATCCGCGGCTCGGCCGTCAGTGTGTTTCCGGCCGGGTACACGCTGGTGCTGGAAACGCCGGATGTCGGCGCCCTGTTGAAAAGAAGAGGTTACGGTGCTGTCGCTTCCGAGCTGGGCGTGCTCATCCCGACGACTCGGACCGAGTTGACGGCCGTGGTCAAGTTCGTGACGGATGGAGACCCCGTGACCCCGTTGGACGCTCTCTCGGATGCCTACGAGACTGGCAACAAGGGTATGAATCTCTTTATTCGCCAGATCATCCCCATTCCCGACAGCGTCTTGAGTTTTCTCGGCCTGGACTTCCTCAACGGACGCCAGATCGAGGCGCTGCTGGATATCCGCAATCTCACCAATGAGGACCTTGGCGTGATCTCCAACGGTCCGGGTGGAAGCGTCGTCCTGGCCCAGAACCCAAGGTCCGTTCGGGGAGGAGTCACGGTCAGGTTCTGATTTCCCACCGCTGTCCCGGCCATTGTCGGAAGCGGGACTCCCGGCAACGCTCCGCTCCAAGGGCCCGTGCCGACAATCCAATTTATTGGATCTCGTACGAGAGATTGGATGGGAATCCGTGTCAATGGCGCGCCGGCTTCCTCGCACGGCCGGGTATCCCTCTTCTTCCCAAGACATTTCGGGTGTGGACCGACAGGTGGCACCGATCTTGCGAGTGACAGATGGGGAGTTGGAGGGACTGTGAAAAGCGCCGCAGACGTGTGCTTCGTTTCCGTTGACGGCCGTTTCTGAGGGGAGCCGTTCATGCTTCGTGGCTTCCAACTGAAGGCTATCCTGGTCGTCCTGGCCTCTGCCGCCGCCGTCTATGTCGGCGTCCTGAATCTTCTGGACCGGTCGACTTGGGGCGAGGTTTCCGACGGAATCGTCTGGACCGAAGGAAGCAGCGGGGACGTCCTCGCCCACCGGATCCACGATCCGGGGGCCGGTGGCCCGCGTGCCGGAATCGAGCCGGGAGACCGGCTGGTGGAGCTGGGGGGAATCGAGATCCGGTCTCTCGACGACTACGTCGAGGTGATGGAAGTCTTGGCCGGGTCCGGTTCCATCGGCATGCCGGCGACTTATCTGATCCAGAAAGCATCGGGAGGCGACCGGCGCCAACACCAGGTGCAACTGGAGGTCCAGCCGGGACTCGGCCGGACCGACGGTCTTCTGGTGCTTGTGGCGCTGCTCCATCTGGCCATCGGATTGTTCGTTTTTCTGCGCAGGCACGAGTCGGCGGGCGCGCTCCACTTTTTTGTGCTGTGCCTGGTCTCGTTCTGCCTCTATCTGTACCGGTACTCGGGTCGCGGGGACTCCTTCGATCTCCTGGTGTATTGGATCGGATCGGTGGCGCTGCTGGTCCTTCCTCCCTTGTTTCTCCACTTCTGCGCGACGTTTCCCGAGGCCCAACGATGGCTGGACCGCCGGGGAAGGCTGGGTGTTGCCTTCTTTCTGCCGGCGTTCGCGCTTCTGGCGATCCATGTGGTCTGGTTCCTGGGATCCCTGCAGCCGTTGGGGTTGCCGCGAAGTCCGGGGGTCGCTCACTTTTTTGACAAGATTCACCTGTCCCACTTGGGAATCTTCTTCTGTCTCGGAGCCGGTTTGCTCATCCAATCCGGCCGGCAGGCGCGGACTCCCCTTCACCGCAGGCAGATGATGTGGGTTTCCCATGGGACCCTCATCGCCCTGGCTCCGTTCTTGATTCTGTATGCCGGACCCTATTTCATGGGTTTCCCCATACATCCCGTCATGGAGATGTCGATCCTGAGTCTGGCGCTCCTTCCCTTGTGTTTCGGTTACGCCATCATCCGCTACCGGTTGATGGACGTTGAGTTGATCTTTCGCGAAAGCGCGGCCTATGTCCTGGCCAGTTGGGTCCTCCTGGTCTTTTACGTGGGGGTGGTTCTGCTGGTCGGTGGGACGCTGTTCGGACTCTCTCCCCATTCCGACTTCTCGGTGTTCGCCGTTTCGGCCCTGGTGGCGGCTTTCCTGTTCGCACCGGTGAAGGAAAAGATTCAGCAGCGGTTGAACCGCTACTACTATCCGGAGACCTACGACTACCGTCAGTCGTTTGCGGATTTCGGCAAGAGCCTGAACTCGGAGTTCAGTCTGCCGCGTTTGGCGGAGCGAGTTTGCGCCCGGATCGAGCAGACCTTCACGGTCCGTCCCGTGGCCGTCTTTCTCCGCTCTCCGGAACGGCCCGGCAGGTTCTTCCTTTACCACTCCCTCGGCGTGAACGGCGGCCTTGGCCAGGAAAGTCCGATCCTGCTTCCGGCTCCCGCATGGGGCGGCAGCCACGGCCGGGCGGAGCGGGTGGCGCCGGATTTCGGCGGCAGGGATGAGGAGGCGGGACACCGGACCCGGCTGGCGGCCTTGGGAATTCGGTATCTTCAGCCCCTTGAGACCCATGGCCGCGTCATCGGCCTGCTGGGTCTGGGGGACCGGGCCAACGGCGACGCCTTGAACAGCGAGGATTTGGAGTTGCTGGCGGCCCTGGCCGGTTATGCGGCGACTGCCATGGACAACGCCGTGCTCTACCGTTCGTTGGAAACCAAGGCGGGCGAACTCCAGAGACTCAAGAGCTACAACGAAAGCGTCATCCAGAGCATCACCGCGGGGGTGGTGGTGGTCGATTCGGAAGGCGCCGTCCGAGTCTGGAACTCGTTCATGGAGACGTTCTACGGCCTGGAGGCGAGCCATGCGGTGGGCCGGAGCATCGACCATGTCTTTCCCTCGGACCTGCTCCGATCCGTGAAGGAAGCGCTGGGCAACTCTCGCTGGCGGATTCCAAAGGTGGCACGCCTGGACAGGACGCGTCTCAAGTCCTCGTCAGGCGAGGACCGCCTCGTGAATGTCCACCTCTCGCCCTTCGTGGCCCAGGATGACGTCCTTACCGGAACTCTTCTGCTCTTCGACGACGTCACGGAGAAGGCGCAGTTGGAGGACCAACTGGTCCAGGCGGAGAAGCTCACCTCCATCGGCCTCCTGGCGGCGGGTGTGGCGCATGAGGTCAATACCCCTCTGGCCGGGATCTCGAGCTACACGCAGTTGCTGCTGGATTCGACCCCTTCTTCCGATTCCCGGCGCGACCTGTTGGAGAAGATCGAAAAGCAGAGCTTTCGAGCCTCGAGGATCGTCAACAACCTGGTCAACTTCGCCCGTGTCCGGGACGGCGAATTCCGTGAGGTCAACGTCAATTCCCTGATGCTGGAGACGGTGTCCCTCCTGGAGCATCAACTCTGGAGCCAGGGGGTGGAGGTCAGTCTCCGCCTCGATCCCGCTCTGCCCCGCACCCGGGGCCATGAGGGCAAGCTGCAGCAGGTTTTCGTCAATTTGCTGATGAATGCCAAGGACGCCATGCCGGACGGAGGGAGCATCACGGTCCGCACCTCCCACAGGAACTCAGGGCTCGTGGTGGAGGTGGAAGACAGTGGAAAGGGCATTCCCGGCGACGTTCTGCACCGGATCTACGACCCCTTCTTCACCACCAAGGACGTCGGTCAGGGAACCGGTCTGGGACTCTCGGTCTGTTATGGAATCGTGCAGGAGCATGAGGGCCGGATTCAGGCGAGAAGCCAGGCGGGCGAGGGAAGCACGTTCACGGTTCATCTGCCCGTGAAAAGGGTTCAATGACATCCCGGTCCACGGTTCTGATCATCGACGACGAAGAGATCATGCGGGAGGTCTTCTCGCGAGTCGTCGCCGGCGGCGGTCACCAGGTTCTCCTTGCCTCCTCGGGGGAGGAGGGCGTCGAGCTGATTCGACGCGAGCCGGTGGATCTGGTGCTCCTGGATCTCATGCTTCCCGGCATCGGCGGACTTGAGACGTTGGAGAAGATCCTGGAGCTGGATCCTGACCTGGCCGTCATCATGGTCACGGCCTATGCGTCCATTGAAAACGCGGTGCAGGCGACCCGGCTGGGAGCGTTCGACTTCGTGACCAAACCGTTTCGCAACGAAGAATTGCTCCTGGTCATCAAGAACGGCATCCGGCAACGGCGACTCGAGTTGGAGAATCGCCAGCTCAAGTCCAGTCTTCATCGACGTCAGGGTCACTTCCAGAACATCGTCGGCAAGAGCGAGCCGATCCGGCGGGTCACGGAACTCATTACCCAGGTGGGCCCGGGCCGCAGCACGGTTCTGATCACGGGGGAGAGCGGCACCGGGAAGGAATTGGTCGCCAAGGCCGTACACAATCTGAGTCCCCGGCGCGACCGGGCTTTCGTCCCGGTCAACAGCGGCTCGATTCCCTCCGAACTCTTGGAGAGTGAACTCTTCGGGCACGTGAAGGGAGCCTTTACCGGGGCCACGGCCACCAAGAAAGGGCTGTTCGAAGTCGCCCATGGGGGCACGATTTTCCTGGACGAGATCGATACCGTTCCGGTGCAGACCCAGGCCAAGCTGTTGCGGGTGCTGCAGGAAAGGGAATTCCGTCCCGTGGGTGGCGTGCGGAACATCAAGGTCGACGTGAGAATCGTGGCCGCCACCAACGTGGACTTGAAGCTGGCGGTGGGGGAAGGCCGATTCCGAGAGGACCTCTA
This sequence comes from Candidatus Aminicenantota bacterium, assembly GCA_026706325.1. Lineage (GTDB taxonomy): Bacteria > Acidobacteriota > UBA6911 > RPQK01 > JAJDTT01 > JAJDTT01. The sequence goes on along the minus strand of JAPOYZ010000274.1, from coordinate 16,421 downwards.
CTACCGCCTCAAGGTCATCACCCTGGACGTGGCGCCGTTGCGCGACCGGAAGGATGACATCCCGCTGCTGGCCCACCACTTCCTGACCCGCTTCAGCCGCGAGAACGGGAAGACGATGAAATCCATCGACCAGGACGCGCTCAGGGTCTTGATGAACTACGACTGGCCCGGAAACGTCAGGGAACTGGAGAACGCCATCGAACGTGCAGTGGTTCTCTCCGGGACCAGCGCAAGCGTCCGATCGGATCTGCTTCCCCGGGAAATTCTGGATTCCACCTCGGGCCGGCTGGATGGAATCCCGCCGCAATCCCAGAACGGTTCCCTCAGGGAACTGGTGCTTGAGTTTGAGCGCAATCTGATTCTGCTGGCGCTGGAACGAGCCAATTGGAACCAGAGGAAGGCGGCCAGCCTTCTCAAGGTCAAACCGACCACCCTGAACGCCAAACTGAAACGCCTGCAGGTCAGGATCCCTTCCTGACGTTCTGAGGAAAAAGAAAACAGGACAGAGAAAAGAGTGAGGCCAGGGGGAAGTTTGCGCGCTTCGGAGCACGACATTCCTACCGCGAAGGACCAGTTGGGAGAGGCTGCTTCCAGCTCCGGGCCGGTTTGACTTGCCCGGCGAAGCGGGGCTATCATGATTTTTCCTTACGAGTGCCACGGGGTCGGACACCGGACTCTTTGGACTGAATTGATACTTCCACCGACTTTTGCAGTCTAATTTACTCAGCAGATCGGTTTGTTGTTCGGACGATAGGAGGACAGGACAGTGGTAGTAGCAATCGGGGGAACCCTGTGGAGTTATTTCCAGCAGGGCGGTCCCATGATGTACGCCCTCCTTCTCTGTTCCATAGTCGCGTTGATTTTCATCTTCGAACGGATGATCACGTACTACCGGGTTCAAGGAACCACGGCGGACATCTTCTCGTCGGTCCGCCAGGCGTTGCTGGACGGGGATCTTCGCCACTCCCTGGAGGTTTGCGAGTCCTATACCCACCCCGTCGCCAGCACTCTGAAGTCGGGACTGCTCAGGTACGGAAAGCCGCACTACGAGATCGAGAAGGCGATGGAGAGCGTGGCTCTTCACGAGGTTTCCAATCTGGAAAAGGGACTCTGGATCCTGGGAACGGTGGCCAACATTGCCCCGTTGTTCGGATTCCTGGGAACCGTCACCGGCATGATCGCGTCGTTTGAGGCGTTGGCGGAGGTGGGGCTTGGGAACCCGCAGGCGGTGGCGGGAGGCATCGCCGAGGCCCTGGTGACCACGGCGACGGGACTCATCGTCGCTCTTCCGGTCCAGGCCGCGTACAACTACTTCAGCAACCGGGTCTCGATCCTGGGTCTGGACATGGAGACCAGTTCCTCAATGCTGCTGGAGACGTTCAACGAGTTGGAGGAGAGGCAGGGTGGAACAGGCCGGCTGACGGAAGCGGCCCCGAGTGATTCCTGATGACGCTGAGACGGGAAAAGTCCGCAGCGCTGGTGCCCA
>JAPOYZ010000274.1:0-14925 GCA_026706325.1 Candidatus Aminicenantota bacterium | reverse complement strand
CGGATCCCCACCGCATCCATGGCGGATATCGCCTTTCTGCTCATCATTTTCTTCATGTTGACGACTTCCTTTTCTCCGGAACGGACCTCGGTGAGCCTGCCCGAGTCGGAGATTCGGACCGAAGTGTCCAAGGATGCCGCCATTGTTGCCATCTCATCTCAGGGCGAGATCAGCTTCACTGACGGTGATCAACCGGCGTTCCCCCTGGTGAACATCGCCGAACTGGGTCAGTATGTGAAGACGCTGGTGGCCGCGATTCCCCGGAAGGAGTTTCTGATCAAGGCGGACCGGGACGTCCGATACCAATTGGTGGACAGCGTCCTGGAGCAGTTGCGGACCAACGGCGCGCGCCGGATCGGCCTCCTCACGGAGCGAAAACCAAAGGAATCGGGCTGAATGAAGTTCCGAAGCCGTCTCCAGCGAGCCCCCGAAATCCCGACCTCTTCCATGGCCGACATCGCCTTTCTGTTGATCATCTTCTTCATGTTGACGGCGGTCTTCACTTCGAACCGGGGGCTTCAATTCGCTTTCCCCAAGGAGGATCCGACCCGGTTGGACGTCCAGCCGGAGGAAGCCGTCCACATCAAGATCACGGGTGAACAGCAGTACCTGGTGGACAAGACGCCCATGTCGCTGGGTTCGCTGGCCAGCTACGTGGAAGCGAAGATGGGACAAAACCCCAACAAACCCGTGATCATTCAAACGCAGGGCCATGTTCCCTACCGGGTCATGATCGAAGTTTTCGACGTCTTGAGACAGCTTGAGGTCAAGAACATCTCGGTGCCTACGGAGTCGGAAGTCGAGCGCTGGAAGGCATTCGGTGTTTTCGAGTGATGCCATTGAAGGGGTGACCATGCCGCCCGGACGCCGCCGCTGCCGAATCGGATTTCTGGCGCTCCTGCTCGGTACTCCTCTGGTCTGGGGTCAAGGGGACTTCGGGAAGGGGATCTCCTTCTACAAGCAGGGGCAGTACGACAAGGCCATAGCGGAGTTCGAGGCGATCGTCGAGGAGCATTCCGACTATGAGAGCGGCCACCGGATTCTCGGGATCTCCTATCTGAAGACCAATCGGGCGGAAAAGGCCATCGAGTCCTTCAAGAAAGCGCTGGAACTCAAGGACGACGTCTATGTCTCGCATCAGGGCCTGGGCATCGCCTACTACAACACGGGCAATTTTCAGGAAGCCGCGGCGGCGCTGGAAAAAGCGGAGGCATACGCCAAGTCGCCCGCGGACCGCTACCAACTGCACCACACCCGGGGAAGCGCCTACTACAATCTGGCCATGTACGACCGGGCCATCTCCGACCTGGAGCGGGCCGTCTCCATCCGCAGGGGCCAGTTCGACGACGTTCTCCAGCTCGGATTGGCCCACTACAGAAAGAAGAGCTACGCACTGGCCGAAGGATTCCTGAAACAGGCCGTGGGGCTGGATCCAAATTCCGCCGAAGCCCGCAACCACCTCTCGCGCATCGTCTACTACCGGGGCGTTGCGTCCCTCGAACAGGGCAACTATTCGGAAGCGGTCGCCACCTTGGGCGACTACCTGAAGGAGCAACCGGAAGACGGGGATGCCTGGTTCAACCTGGGGATCGCTCATCTCTTCTCGGAACACCTCCTGGCGGCGCAGGAAGCCTTTGTGAAGAGCAAGGAAATCGACCCGGACCGCTGGGAGACGTACAACCGGCTCGGCTATATCTACGAAATGAACGACCAGTATTCGGAGGCTCTGGAAAACTACAGGAAAGCTCACAGCCTCAGCCGGGATGGTGAGATCCAGGCGAGTGTCGAGCGGGTCCAGGAGCGGATTCGAAGACAGAGGGAACGAAGATAGCGCCCCCCGGTTCGTGTGACAATTGCTCATGACCACCATCGAAGAAGTCCGGGCCAGAGAGGTCCTTGACTCCAGGGGAAACCCCACCGTCGAAGCCGATGTCGTGACCCGGGCCGGTCACCTGGGGAGGGCTGCGGTGCCGTCCGGAGCCTCCACCGGTCTTCACGAAGCCAAAGAACTGCGGGACGCGGATCCGGGCCGGTTTCTGGGGAAGGGAGTCGGCCGCGCCGTCGAGAATATCCGGCGCGTCCTCGGGCCGGGTGTCAAAGGGCTGCCGGTCCTGGACCAGACTCGTGTGGACCGCCGGATGATCGAATTGGACGGAACCGAGTCCAAGGAGAAGCTGGGGGCCAACGCCATCCTGGCAGTCTCCCTGGCCTGCGCCCGGGCCGCCGCCCGGAGCCGGGGCTGCTCGCTTTTCCGTTCTCTGGGCGGCGCCGAGGCCCGCCGCATGCCGGTTCCCCTCATGAACATCCTCAACGGTGGTGTGCACGGTCACCGGAACGTCGACTTCCAGGAGTTCATGGTGGTTCCGGTATCCGCCGGTTCCTTCTCGCGCGCACTGCAGATGGGCGCCGAGGTGTTCCATCACCTGGGCCGGGTCCTGGAGCAGGACGGGCGCCCCACCACCGTCGGCGACGAGGGAGGATTCGCCCCCAACATGGAATCCAACGCCGAGGCGGTGAAGCTGGTCCTGAAAGCCATCGAGTGGGCCGGCTACCGTCCCGGAGAGGACTTCTATCTGGCTCTCGACGTGGCCGCCAGCGAGCTTTACCGGGACGGCCACTACGTTCTGCGGGGGCTCAATTACATGAGTTCGGAGGAGCTCGTAGACATGTACGCCAGTTGGCTGGACCTTTATCCCATCTGTTCCATCGAGGACGGTCTGGCCGAAGACGACTGGGACGGATGGGCCCGGATGTCCCGCCAGTTGGGTCACCGGGTCCAACTGGTGGGCGACGACCTGTTCGTCACCCATCCGGGCCGGTTGCAACGGGGCATCGATTCCGGCGTCGCCAACTCCATACTCATCAAGCTGAATCAGATTGGGACCCTGACCGAGACGCTCGAAACCATCGATCTGGCTCGCGAGAATGGTTACAGTTGGATCGTCTCGCATCGTTCGGGCGAAACGGAGGACGCTTTCATAGCGGATCTGTCCGTGGCGACCAACGCCGTTCAGATCAAGGCGGGATCGGCCTGCAGGTCCGACCGGGTGGCGAAATACAATCAGTTGTTGAGAATCGAGGAGGAACTGGGCGACCGAGCCCTCTACTCCAGCACTGAACTCACGCACGATGGTCCTTGACCGGTGCAGGAGCTTGCCTGAAAAAACCGCCGTTTGATCCTGTTTCTGCCGCACTGAATCATGTCGACACCCCCCGTGGTCCTTCTGGCCGTCCTGGATGGTTGGGGATTGCGAGACGGCCGGGAAGGGAATGCCATCGCCCAGGCCCGGCTCCCCACCATGGAGAGGCTCTGTTCGCGCTACGCCTGGACCCGCTTGGCGGCCAGCGGCGGACGTGTCGGCCTGCCCCCGGGCCAGATGGGCAACAGCGAAGTCGGCCACCTGAATCTGGGGGCCGGACGGGTTGTCCCGCAGGATCTGACCCGAATCGATCGAGCCATCCGGACCGGGCGGTTCGACGGCAACTCCAGCCTGCGATCCGTCATGGAAACGGCTCGCCACACGGCGCTCCACCTGGTCGGCCTGGTCTCCGACGGAGGTGTGCACAGCCACGTCCGGCACCTGCTGGCGTTGCTGCGGCTGGCCAGGAACGAGCATGTGGAGAAGGTATGGATCCACGCCATCCTGGACGGGAGGGACGCGAGTCCCACCGCCGGAGTGAAATATCTGGCGCAGTTGCGGGCAGAGACCAGGAGGCTGGGAACCGGAGCCTTGGCTTCCGTCGGCGGCCGCTACTACGCCATGGATCGCGACAACCGTTGGGAACGGGTGGAGAAGGCCTACCGGTGCATGGTCGAGGGTCGCGGAGAGCGAGGCTGGCGGAATCCGATTCAGGGTATAGAGGAGTCCTATCGAAAGGAGGTCTACGACGAGTTCGTGGTCCCGTTTCCGGTTGTGGACTCCCTCGGCCGTCCGGTGGGTCCCCTCGATCCCGATCATGCGGCCATTTTCTTCAACTTCCGTGCCGACCGGGCCCGCCAACTCACACACGCGCTGTCGGGAGACGATTTCCAGGCCTTTCCCCGGAACCGGGGGCCCATGACACACCTTCTCACCATGACGCGGTATCGTCTCGACTGGTCCCTGCCGGCGGCTTTCCCATACGTACCGGTTCGTCAGACGCTGGCCCAGCTCCTGAGCTCCCATGGCGTTTCCAATCTGCGCCTCGCGGAGACGGAAAAGTACGCCCACGTCACCTATTTCTTCAACGGAGGAGTGGAGGACCCTCCGGAAGGCGAGACCCGGGTGCTGATCCCATCTCCTAAGGTGGCCACGTACGATCTCCAACCCTGGATGAGCGCCGCCGAGATCACGGACCGGCTGCTCGACGAGCTGGAACGCGGCGTCTTTCCCGCCATGGTGGTCAATTTTGCCAACGCCGACATGGTGGGACACACGGGAGACATGGCGGCGACCGTCCAGGCGGTGGAAGCCGTCGACTCCTGCCTGGGCCGAATCTACCGAAAGATCCGGAAAACCGGAGGCGTCATGGCCGTCACGGCAGACCATGGAAACGCAGAGTTGATGGTGGACACGAGAACGGGTCAGCCCCACACGGCGCACACCAGTCACCCGGTGCCGTTCATTCTGGTCGATTCTCAGAACCGGCCGGCATTGAGGCCGGGCGGAGCTCTGGAGGATGTCGCCCCCACGCTGCTCGAGTATCTGGACTTGCCGCAGCCGAAGGAGATGTCCGGCAGATCCCTGTTGAGATAGCTTGGCAGTCCCCATGGACGTGAGCATCGTCATCCCGACCTGGAACGGAATCACCCTGTTGCGGGAGACTCTGCCCTCGGTGTGCGAGGCCGCTGGGTTCTACCGCCGCGAGAGCCATTGCCGGACCGAGATCCTGGTCGTGGATGACGGCAGTGAAGACGAGACCCGGAAAGTCCTGCCGGCCGAGTTTCCCCAGGTCCGGCTCATCGAGTCCCCCTCGAATCGCGGATTCGCGCCGGCCTGCAACCTCGGATTCGAGCAAGCCCGCTTTCCCCTGGTGGCGCTCTTGAACAACGATGTGAAGGTGGAGCCCGACTACCTGCTGCACCAGACCCCGCATTTTCAGGACCCGGAGGTGATGGCGGTCACGGCCCGGGTCTTCTCCTGGGACGGAGACGAGTTCACGGCGGGAGGCCGTTTCGGCCGTTTCCGGCGAGGGTTCTGGAGCGTCTATCTGAACTATGACGTAGACCCGAGCAGCGCCCGTTCGGAGCTTCAGGATCGCCGGTGGTTGTCCGCTTATGCCGTCGGCGGTTTCGCTACCTACGACCGCCGGAAACTCCGGGAGCTGGGAGGCTTCAACACCCTCCTCGCACCCTTTCACTGGGAGGACGTCGACCTGTCCTACCGCGGATGGAAGCGTGGATGGGAGATCCGGTACGAACCGGACAGCGTCGCCTATCACCGGATCAGCGCCACCATCGGCAGCCGGTTCCGGCCTCGAAGGGTCCAGACCGTAGCGGTGCGGAACCGGCTCCTGTTCCATTGGATCAATCTCCACTCCACCGGTTACTGGATTCGCCACCTGGTGGGACTGGCAGGCCTCCTGCTGACCCGGTTCATGGTGCTCGATGGGACGTACTACCGTTCCTTCCTGGGCGCTCTCGTCCGGATTGCCGAGGTGAGGCGGATGCGGCGGCGGGAACGGGACCGGGCGCGGCGATCCGATGCCGAGATCTTCAAGTTATTGGACACCTTCTATCGGACCGCGCCGATTCGGGTGTATCGAGGCAGCAGTCAGGTCCGGGCAGAGCATCCGGGTCTGGAAAAAGCTCCCGCCGTCGAGGCTGGTTCGTCTCGTCCCGGTTCGGTTGTATGATCTGAGGATCTGAACTCCATGTCAGGCGGTCAGGTGATCTGGATGGGGCAAGTCTCTTGAAGAAGCTCTCCGGCGTCGTCATCAGCTTCAACGAGGAGGAAAAAATCGACGCTGCCCTGAGCAGCCTTCAGGCCGTGAGCGACGAGATCGTGGTCGTGGATTCCTTCAGCTCGGACGGGACCGAAGCCATTTGCCGCCGTTTTACCCATCGATTTCTCCAACGCACGTGGTCCGGCTACCGCGACCAGAAGCAGTTCGCGACGCATCAAGCCTCTTTCGACTGGGTCCTGAGCCTGGACGCGGACGAAGTTCTGAGTCCGGAGCTGCAGCGGGAAGTGCTCCTCTGGAAGTCCGGAAAGGATGACGGAATCGACGGCTACTACCTGTCCCGCAAGACTTTCTTTCTGGGCCGATGGATCGAGCACACGACCTGGTATCCCGATTGGCAGATGAGGCTCTTTCGCCGGTCCGCGGGACGGTGGGAGGGAGGACGGGTCCATGAGTCTTTCCGCGTCAAAGGGTCCACCGGCCGGCTTTCGGGAGATCTGCACCACCACACCTACGCTTCCCTGAGCGAGTATCTGCGGCAGTTGGAGCGGTTCACCAACTTGGCGGCAGCCGACTATTTCGATGCCGGCGTTCGAGCCGGACCAGCGAAGCTGTTGCTGTATCCTCCTTGGGTATTCTTTCGCAATTACGTCCTGCACCGCGGTTTTCAGGACGGCGTTCCCGGGCTGGCCGTGTCTTTCCTCTCGGCCATGTCCACATTCTTCAAGTATCTCAAGCTGTGGGAACTGGCCGCGGGAGACCCGAAACGGGCGGGTGATCGATAGTGTGAAGCGTCCTTTGCGGATCCTCTATGTGGATACCGAGAGTTTTTGGCGGGGAGGCCAGGAGCAGCTCTTCAGCCTGATGGTGGGAATCCGGAAACGGGACCACGTTGTGGAGCTGGCGGCGCCGGCCGGGAGCCCGCTGGCCAACCGGGCCCGGGATGCGGGCATCCCCACCCACAGCTTTACCCAGCGGAGTGAGCTGAGCCTTGCCGCGGCCTGGAAGCTGACACGGATCATGGGATCCGGAACGGTGGACCTGCTCCACTACAATACGCCCCGTCCGTTGCTGGCCGGCAAACTGGCGGCTCTGATCTCCGGAGTCTCCGTTTTGGTCGCTTCCCGCCGAGTCAATTTTCCGTTGCGCTCCGGATTCAGCCGCATCAAGTACAACCGGCTCCTCGACCGGGTCGTCACCGTCTCCGGGAGCATTCAGCGGACGCTGGTTCAAAACGGCGTCCGGCCGGAACGGATCTCGGTAATTTACGAGGGGGTGGACCTGCGGTCCGTCGACAGGCTCCCACACACTTCCGTGTTGCCGGCGCCATCGGATCTCGTCGTCGGGGTCGTCGCCCACCTGAGTCCCGAGAAGGGGCACGTGACGGTGCTGAAGGCCGCGGCCCGGTTGCGGGAGAGGTTTCCCGGCGTCACGTATGTCTTTGTCGGCGGCGGGGAGCGCAGGCAGATGCTGGAGGAGCGGGCTCGCGCCCTGAACGTCGCGGACCGGGTCCTGTTCACCGGCTTTCGGAAAGACAGCGACGCGATGATGCGGGAATTCGACGTCTTCTGTCTGGCGTCACTGTCCGAAGGGCTCAGCTCCGCCATTCTCGCCGCAATGGCCCGGCCGCTGCCCGTCGTGGCCACTCGCGTCGGCGGGATTCCGGAGCTGGTGGTGGATGGAAGCACGGGTCTGCTGGTTCCCCCGGGCCGGCCGGACAAGTTGGCCGAGGCGCTGGCCAAGGTGCTGTCGTCCACCTCGTTGAGACGGCGGATGAGGGAAGCCGGGCGTAAGCGGGTGGCCGAGAATTTCACCCTGGAACGGAAGCTGGATGAGACCGAGCGGCTCTATCTGGAACTGGCGGAGTCGCGGCGGCCGCGACGCTTGAGTTGACAGGCCGCGCAAAAGTTCCCGCGCGGCAAGGCAGTCTACCGAAGCGCGGGTCCGGTCGTATGCGGTGACGGCATTTGCCGCGGGCTGGTAAGATGAGCCGGGATTTGGAAGGCCATGAAGGGAGTCATTCTCGCAGGTGGACTCGGCACCAGATTGTGGCCCCTGACCAAGGTGACCAACAAGCACCTGTTGCCGGTCTACAACAAGCCCATGATCTACTACCCGCTGGAAATGCTGGTCGAAGCCGGCATCGACGAGATCATGCTGGTGACGGGGGGCAACAATGCGGGTGACTTTCTCCGCCTGCTGGGCAGCGGCCAGGAGTTCGGTCTCAGACAGATCCACTTCGGCTACCAGGAGGGAGAAGGGGGGATCGCGGACGCGCTCTCTCTGGCCCGGCATTTCGCCGGGGACGACCTGATCTGCGTCGTGCTGGGCGACAATATTCTTGAAAAATCCATCGCGCCCTTCGTGCGAAGCTTTCTCCGGCAGGGCCGGGGCGCCAAGATCCTCTTGAAGAAAGTGCCCGATCCCCAACGTTTCGGAGTGCCGGAGTTGAACGGCGACCGGGTCGTACGCATCACTGAGAAGCCGTCCAGGCCCGCCTCTCCGTATGCGGTGACGGGAGTGTACATGTACGACAGCCGGGTCTTCGACATCATTGACACCCTTTCGCCTTCCGACCGCGGAGAGCTGGAGATTACGGACGTCAACAACCGGTACATCGAGTCGAACGAGTTGACTTACAATGTCATCGACGGCTGGTGGACGGACGCGGGAACCATCGAGTCCCTGATGCGCGCCGCGAACCTGGTGGCGGAGGATGCTGGAGCACCCGCGCCCCTTGAAGTCGAGATGCTGGCCAGTCCTTGACATCCCGTGCGGAATCTCCCGTGTGAACCCCTGAGAAACGTGGACCGGCGCCGAGACCGGAAACACGATCGGGATTCGGTTTTCTTGAGTGGTGGCTTCAGATGAAATTGTTGGTCACCGGTGGAGCAGGCTTCATCGGCTCGAATTTCATCCGCCACATTCTGAGCCGCCGCGGCTATCAAGTCGTCAATTTCGATCTCCTCACCTACGCCGGGAACCTCCGGAACCTGGCCGGTCTGGGAGCCGGCGACGACTACCACTTCATCCGGGGCGACATTGCCTCCAGGCAGCAGGTGGCCGGAGCTCTGGATCCCGGAATCGACGCCATTGTCCATTTCGCCGCCGAGAGCCACGTGGACCGGAGCATTCTGGATGCTTCCGCGTTTGTCCGCACCAACGTTCTGGGTACCCAGAACCTGTTGGAGGCGGCGCGCCGCAACGGGGTTTCCCGTTTCATCCACGTGTCCACCGACGAGGTTTACGGTTCGCTGCCCGGCGGCGGAGAGTTCACGGAGGATTCTCCGCTGGCTCCCAACAGTCCCTATGCCGCCAGCAAAGCGGCCGCCGACCTGCTGGCCAGGGCTTACCACCGCACCTATGGCCTCGGCGTGGTTACGACCCGTTGCGGGAACAACTACGGTCCCTATCAATTTCCGGAGAAGCTGATTCCCCTGATGGTCTCCAACGCGCTGGACGATGAACCGCTCCCCTTGTACGGAGACGGTCTGTATACCCGGGACTGGATCCATGTCCTGGACCATTGCCGGGCCCTGGAGGCGATACTGCTCAAGGGCCGGGAGGGGGCGGTCTACAACATCGGAGCTCACGGGGAACGGACCAACCTGGAAGTGGCGCGCCGAATCCTTGGTATCCTGGGAAAGTCTGAAGACCTGATCTCCTTCGTGGCCGACCGGCCGGCCCACGACCGGAGATACGCCGTGGACAGCAGTCGTCTGCGGCTGGAGTTGGGATGGTCTCCGCGGATTTCCTTCGAGGAAGGGTTGGACGAGACGGTGCGGTGGTACCGCGATCATCCCCAATGGGTGGACGGGGTTCGAAGCGGCGACTACCGGCACTACTACCGCATGGTCTACGGGAACCGGGACCGGACGCTGTCCAGCCTTTAGGGGTCTGCGGCGCAGGCTCCTAGCCGGCAGCCCTTGAAGCCATGCTGCGGAGTGCTCGGTTCGCACTGTTGGAGGATTCGTGAGCCGCGGTTCGGTGACCAGAAACAGGAAGGCCTTCCACAACTATGAGATCCGGGAGAGGTACCAGGCCGGAATGGTGCTGCTGGGGACCGAGATCAAGGCGATCCGCGACCATCAGGTGAGCCTTTCCGACAGTTATGCCAGGATCAGGGATGGCGAAGTCTGGTTGGAGAATTGCCACATCGGGCCCTACCGTCACGGCAACTTGGCCAATCACGAACCCTTGAGGCCCCGGAAGCTGTTGCTGCACCGAAGAGAGATCAACCGGTTGACGGGCGCCGTCGCCCACAAGGGATTCACCCTGGTCCCGCTGGCGCTCTATTTTGAAAAGGGAAGGGCAAAGCTCGAGCTGGGGGTCGCTCGAGGAAAACGTCTCTATGACAAACGGGAGGCGGCCCGGCGCCGCGCCGTCGACCGGGACATGGCACAGGAGTTGAAGCGTCGATGAGCATGGAATTTGGAGTGGTCGATTCGAGTTGGCATCGCCTGGACTGCGACGCCGTGGTGCTGATTCTCCATCGGGAGGAGGAGTCCGGCCGGCTGAACCGGTCGGCGGATGAACGCATGGATGGCCTGCTGGCGGATTTGACCGCCAGTGGAGAGTGGACGGGGGCCAATGGCGACATCCTGGTGATTCACCGGCCCGCAGACATCTCGGCGAAACGCCTGGTCCTTCTGGGAGCCGGACGCCGCGGCAATTGCGACGGCGCCCGGCTCCGCGACCGCATGGTTCAAGTGGTGCGCAAATTTCGGGGCTCCGACGTCGAATCCATTGCCGTCGCTGGCTGGGATGCAACGGATTCCACCCTCTCGATCCAGGCGTGTGCCGAGGGGCTGGTCATCGGGAGCTACGGACCGGACGAATACAAGACCCGGGACCGAAGCCGGACGAAGATCGGCCAGGCGCTATTCTGCTCCGGTGATCCGGCGCGCAAGACTGAGTTGCAGGACGCCTTGAACCGCGGTCAGGTGCTTGGCGAGGCCACGAATCTGGCCCGTTCCCTGGTCAACCAGCCCGGGAATCTGATCAGTCCCGCGCGGCTGGCGGAGGAAGCGCGCTCGATCGCCGAGAAGTCGGGTCTGCAGATCGAGATTCTGGACGAGCCGGCCATGGAGGAGGAGGGCATGGGGGCCCTCCTGGCCGTGGCCCGGGGGAGTGACGAGCCGGCCAGAATGATCGTCCTCAAGCATTTCGGCGCCGAGGACGACGGCGCGCAACCGGTGGTCCTGATCGGCAAGGGGGTGACCTTCGACAGCGGGGGGCTCTCCCTGAAGACCTCCCAGGGAATGGAGGAGATGAAGGCGGACAAGGCGGGAGCCTGTGCCGTTCTCGCCGCCATGAAGGCCGTCTCCCAGTTGCGGTTGCGCAAGAACGTGGTGGGCATCCTGCCGGCCGTCGAGAATATGCCCAGCGGACGGGCCCAGCGTCCCGGCGACGTGGTCCGTTCCATGTCGGGAAAGACCATCGAGGTTCTCAACACGGATGCAGAGGGCCGGCTGATTCTTGCCGATGCCATGCACTATGCCCGACGTTTGAATCCGGCCTGCATGGTGGACATCGCCACGCTCACCGGCGCCTGCGTCATCGCCCTGGGAAATGTCCGGGCCGGCCTGTTTTCCAATGATGACCGGCTGGCGGAGTGCTTTTTCCGGGCCTCGGACAGGGCCGGGGAGAAGTTCTGGCGGCTGCCCCTCGACGACGAGTACCGCGCGCTCCTGGACAGTCATATTGCCGACATCAAGAACGTGGGCAAGCGGGCGGCCGGCGCCGTCACGGCGGCCAAGTTCCTCCAGGAATTCGTCGGCGATACGCCCTGGTGTCACATCGACATGGCCGGTGTCGACATGTTTCAGGAGGGTGGCGCCAACAAGGGTCCCACCGGCTTCGGAGTGCGGACCATGGTTGAGTTGGCGTCACTTCACCCGGATTCATGAAACGTCAGATGCTGGCCGTTCGCCGTCTCGCGGGATTGGCCCGAGTCCGGGGAATTCGGTGAGGACGGCTCTCCGGTTTGCCGCTCTGGCGCGAAAGAAAGAGCTTCTCGAAGCCGGGAATTCAGATTCGCGCGAACTGCTCCGGCAGCGGATTCTACCCGGATTGGTGGAGTTCGAGGCCTTCCGGGGTGGATTGGCGGAGCCGGTCGTCAGCGGTGGATTCCGGTTTTTGTTGCAGGCGGCTCGCGGCGGGAGGGGTCCCGATCTCGACGGTCTGATTGCCTTGCGCGACGCCGTCATCCCCGGGACGAAGGCGGGACTGCGCCTGGTCCCCGCCAAGCCCTTGTTTCCCGCTCACGCACCGCTCGAACCGGGGGCGGTGGGGCCGGCCCTGGACCGGTTCTTCGAGTGGACCTCCAGTCCGGGCTTCGCCCAGATGCACGTCGTGGAGCAGGTCACGGTGACCCAGGTCCGCCTCCACGAAATCTATCCGTTCGGGGAGGGGACGGAGGTCTCGGTTTCACTGCTCGCCCACTGGTTCCTGCTGGCGCAGGGCTATCTCCTGCCCGCCTACAGGTTTGCGGACGCCGGCGAGTTCGCCCGGGCGCTCGAGGCCGGTCTGGAATTCAGGACGGAAGATCTGGTGAATCTGAATCTTCAGGCCCTGGGACGGGCCTATAATATGGGGCTTGATGTTGAGGCCTCCTGACTCAGACGCGGCGTCTGGGACCCAGCCCCGGCTTGTCTTCATACTGCTTGAAGATGTACTTGATCACGTTCTTGGGGATCAGGAGATTCGGCTCGGTCTCGCGGTTCACTTTGATGCAGTTGCGGTCGTACCATTCGATGACTCCCCGGATCTCCTCTCCGTCGATGAGTCGCACCACCATGGGGGTTTTCCCCGTCATCTGCTTCAGGTAGTAATACTGCTCCGCGTTGGTCTGTTCGGGCGGAACCCGCCGCTTCGGGCCATCGGAGTACTTGTTGGAATTCTGCTCGCGCAAACCCGAAAGCGAGGGTCGTATCAGTTTCCGGTTAACCATGGTGACCTCATCCTAGGCTGAGTCTTGCTCTCGTATTGTGGTTGAAATGAAAAGGACCAATAAGAGAGAGGAGATTCTCTAAAAGTGCTGTCTCACATAGACTAGCACAAATGCCTGTTTTTGACAAGAAGGGACACCCGCAAATAGACTGGGTTTCGGCAGTATGAGGGCCCTCACCTACCCCCTTTTGCTACTTGCATTGACGCTGCCCCTGCAAGACCGGAGATTGGGGCGCAAACCGGTCCTGATTCGAGCGGATGACGCCTCCGCGCAGGAGCAGGAGGAGGTCCCTCCCGAGCCCGATCCGGACAAGGCCCGCAAGGCCGTGGAGATCGGAAATTTCTACTACAAACGGGAGAACTACAAGGCGGCTGAAGTCCGCTACCGGGAAGCGATTCTCTACGGTCCCGAATGGCCCAAGGGTTACGAGAAACTGGTCCGGACCCTCGAGACCATGGCCCGCTACGACCAGGCGATCCAGGCGTGCCGGGATTTTCTCAAGGCCGCGCCGGATTCCAAGAAGGCTCCCGAATTCGAGCGCCGGGCGAAGCTTCTGCAACAGAAGCTGGGTAGCGGGGCCGACTGAAGAAAGGAAAAGAGCGTCGGTTTCCTAACCGCCGGACTCCCGGGCAACAGAGCGACGACGCAAGACCGGGCGATTGGAAATCGCTCCTTTTTCTAAGAAGACCGTTCCCCGGATCAGTTTTTCCTCCGCCGTTTGCCCCGCCGTCGCCGACGCCGGCGTTGATTGCATCTTCGGCTGGAGGTGTCGACCTCGTAGTTCAGACAGCACTTGAGCCGGCCGCACATGCCGGAGAGCCGGTTCATGCTCATTCTCAAGTCCTGACGTTTGACGGTTCGCACACTCACCGACTTCAGTTCCTTCAGGAACAGAGCCGAGCAGTTCTGCCCCAGGCCACAGCAGCCGAGTCCGCCGATGAGCTTGGCCTCATCCCGAGCCCCCACTTGCCGCATTTCGATTCTGGTTCTCAGCCGGCGCGCCAACTGTTTGACCAGGCGTCGAAAGTCGACCCGGCGATTCGCGGTGAAGTAGATGATGACCCGGCTTCCGTCGAAGATGTACTCGACTTCGGACAGCTTCATGGGAAGCTTGTGGGCCTTGATCTGCTTGCGGCAATGACGGTACGCTGTATTTTCCCAGTCCTTCTTTTTCTCGTACAGGTAGAGGTCCCGTTCCGTCGCCCGCCGCAGAGCCTTGCCCAGGGTCGTCTCCTTGGTCCCGTCGCCGTCGAGTTGGCGAGTGTCCAGAACCATACCCATTTCCACGCCCCGCTCGGTGGAGACCACGCAGCGGTCTCCAACCCGAAAGCTCATGTTCGTCGCCAGGAACCTGCCGATCGTCTTCCGGAGTCCGAATCTCAACGTGAGCAATTCGTACATGTCATGCCCTTCGGGCCAATTTCAACCAGAGGGTCTCGAAGCAGAAGAGGGGCTGCACGTTCCTGTCCAGATCCTCGCGAGCCTCCCGCAGATGGTAAAGGAGATCCCGAATCCAGTCCAGATCGACGCTTTCCGCCAATTCCAGCAACCGGTCCCGGCGATCCAGGTTCACCATTCTGGACTCGGTCCCGGTTCGAAGGAAATACAGGTCTTCAGCCACGTGCCTCAATATTTCCAGGTACTCCCGCACTCGGTCTCTGCTCTTGAGGTCACGCCGCATGGGCTCTTCCTCACAGGCCTCGAAGAGTCGGGAGAAGGAGGCGTTCGACAGCCACTGCTGGAGCACGGCCAGAACCCGATCCCGGTCCTGCAGGGCTTGCTCCAGGTCCAGTTGCAGCGCTTGTCCGATGCTGCCGCCGGCGAATGCCGCCCGCAGCTCAGCCTCTTCGGCTCCGTAGCGGATCTCCAGGTAACTTCTGAGCTGGTTGCGTGTCAGGGGCCGGAAAACGAAGATTTGACATCGGGATCGAATGGTCGGGAGAAGCTGGTTGGGAAAGGCCGTCGTCAGGATGATCCGGCTGGTCTCGGCCGGTTCTTCAAGCGTCTTGAGGATGGAGTTGGCGGCTTCCCGTGTCATCTTTTCCGCCTGGTCCAGGACGAAGACGCGGCAGGCTCCTTGAAAGGGCCGG